>JALWBR010000036.1 GCA_027037055.1 Aquificales bacterium
ATCGGAGGATTTCTTAAGCTCTTCTTGGATCATAAACTCCATCTGATCTTTATAATATAGCTTCTCTTTCTTAAGTTTTTCAATCTCCATTTCAAGTTCATGGGTCATTGGAAAATGCTTTTCCTTCTTTGCTATTTCCTTATCAAGCTCATCGTGTTTGTCCTTAAGCTCCCTGAATTTCTTATTCTCCTCGTACAGCTTCCTTATGACCTCTTCCCTTTTCATTGGTTTATATTTTATATAAAATTTAAAGATGATAAGGCAAGAATTAGACCTACAATTAAAGACAAAGTTATCCCTTAATTTACTCCTTAAGAATAATGTGGAGATACTGTCCTATTCAACCTTTGAATTTGAGGAGCTTCTGCAGGAGGAGTCTATAGCCAATCCCTTTGTTGAATCCTTTGATGTTAAAGTACCCAAGTCTGTAAACTTCGGGGAGGGCGTACCGGACATATCAGCGGTTCCATATACGCCAGATCCACTTGACAGGCTTAAGGAAAACATAAAGGCGGAGTTTGAAGGAAAGGACTTGGAAATAGCGTTGGACCTTATTTACAACACGGATGATAAAGGATTTATAACCATTGACTTGAAGGATATATCCAATCAACACCAAGTTTCAGAAGAATATGTTGAGGGAATAAGAAAAAGGATAATGAGACTTGATCCCGTGGGTGTATGTTCAAAGAATGTATATGAATTTTTTGAGGTTCAAATTGAAGAATTGTATCCTGACAAAAAGGAAGAGTACATGAAGCTTTTGGATAAGATAGCTTCGGGTAGCGTAGATGAGAAGGATAGGAAGCTATTGAAGGGCTTCAGGATGTTTCCCCTTGAGGGGGGTACAAACTCGTACAAGGGAGGAAGGGTTGATGCGGTTATAGAGGTTGATGATGGTAATCTTGTCTATTTTATATATGAGGATTTCTTTTCCATAAAAATCAGGGAGGATTATCTTGAGCTTTATGAGAAATCAACGGGTGAGGTAAAGAAGTTTTTAAAGGATATGATTGAAAGGATAAATGTTTACAACAAGATACTAAATCTCAGGCGGGAGGTGTTGAAGAATATATTGGAAGAGATAGTAAAGGTGCAGAAGGATTTCTTACTGGGTGAGGGACCGCTTAAGGGTCTTCTTATGAAGGATATAGCTAAGAAGTTGGAAATAAGCGAATCTACCCTGAGCAGGATATGTAATTCAAAGTATGTTAAAACACCCGTAGGTACTTATCCCCTGAGATTCTTCTTTGTTAGGAACGCAACGGAGGGTGTAAGTCAGGAGGAGCTTATGAGAAGGATAAGGGAGATAATAGAGAATGAAGATAAAAGGAATCCTTTAAGTGATGAAGAGATAGCAAATATTCTAAAAAGGGAAGGCATGAATACAGCGCGGAGAACAGTGGCAAAATACAGGGATCTGCTTGGAATACCGAGCTCAAGGGAAAGAAGGATAAAATGATAAGTAAGGAAAAAATTGAGGAATTGTTATCGGAGTACGGGTGTGATGCTTTATTTATATCATCCAGACCTAATGTATTTTACCTTTCAAGGTTTGTATCAACCAATGCGTACATAGTACTTACCAAGGAGGAAAGGATATTTATAACGGACGGAAGATACTACGAGGGGGCAAAGTCTAAGCTGAATGATTGGAATGTGGTACTTTTGAAGGGACCGCTTAAATATACGATTAATACCCTTTTAAGAGAAAGGGGAGTAAAAAGGGTAGTTTATGAAAAGGAAATGGTTACATGTTCAATGCTTGAAGGTTTAAAGATGAAGGGTTCGGGAGTAGAGTGGATAGGTATAGAGAATCCCTTTAAATATGTGAGGAGTTTAAAAAGCAGGGAAGAGATAGATACAATAAGGGAGGCGGTAAAAGGAACGGACGAGGTATATAAGAGATTGATTGATACTATAGGTGAGGGTATGAGGGAGAAGGATATAAGAAGAAGGATAGTTGATGAATTTTTGGGTGAAGGGGCTGAAGGTGAGAGTTTTCCTTCCATAGTTGCCTTCGGGCCTAACAGTGCTATCCCGCACTGGACTACATCAGATACACCTATCGGGAAGGGACCCCTTCTTATAGATATGGGTATGGTATGGAAGGGCTACTGCAGTGATTTTACGAGGACCATGTATATCGGAAAACCTGATGAGGAATTTAATAGGGTTTATACAATTGTGAGGGATGCCCATCTTAAGGCGGTTGATAAGGTTAAGGAGGGTGTAAAGGTAGGTGATGTGGATAGGGTTGCCCGGGAATACATTGGGAAGAAAGGATACGGTGAATTTTTCGTACATTCAACAGGCCACGGCATAGGTGTGGAAATCCACGAATATCCGAGGGTTTATTATAAAGGTAAAGATGCAAAGGATATACTTAAGGAGGGGATGGTATTTACAATTGAACCTGGTATATATTTGCCTGGTAAATTCGGTGTAAGGCTTGAAAATATAGTAGTTGTTGAGAGGGACGGTGTGGAGGTTATGTCTTCAATTCCCTTGGATCTTGTTGTCCTTTGATCCGCTTCCAGAGTATGTATAACTTGGGTAGGTATTTCATATTTAATCTGTAAGCCCTGAGGGAATTGAGTGCTGACTTTTCAACCTTTGAACCCTTCATGATAAATATGTACTCCCTTGCGATTGACTCAAGCACCTCTTCGGTATAATCAAGATCTCCGAGAGCCCTTGCCACTCCTATGTCCGCTTTAATGTCTGTCTCCTCTGCCCTCTCGCATATAACCTCATACTCCTCACCTATGTTTACCTTAAGATACTCTAAGAAGGAACACTTCTTTGATGATGATTCTATAAGGTAAAGCTTTATCCTATTACCGTAATATATTTTAAGCGGGACTCCGGGAAAACCCGCCCCGCTTCCCACATCCGCAATACTTTTACCGTTGGGATCCAATCCAATATCTTCAAAGCATCTTGCAAGGGAAAGGGAATCAAGGAAGTGCCTTTTTACAATCTCCTCTTCAGAATCTAAGGATGTAAGATTGTGGACCCTGTTCCACCTTTTGAGTAACCTCAGGTAAACTGAAAACTTTTCATACTGCTCATCCGAAAGTTTTATATTATTCTCTTCAAATATGTAAGCGTACTTCTTTACACTACTTCCAGCTTCCGAATTCCTTCTCAACCTGTCTTTCAAGTTCTTCCCATGCCTTCTTTGCCTGGAACATCTGCCAGAGGGCTTGCTGATTTTTATAACTCGTAATTACAGCTTCCTTAACAGCTTCACCCACCTCTTTGGAATCCAAAGAAACTAATACAAACAGCTCATTACACGGTGAAAGCCATTGGGCTTTGGCTTTTGATCCAACAAGCAGTTGATTTGCCACTTGGGTTGATACCTGTTTTGAGACCCTGTCAACCGTTTCATTGTCCCCCACACCCGTAACCTGTACAAAATTCCTTACCATATTCTTAACCTTTACCCCCATTATCCTTGCTATCTCATCCCTTGCGAGTGCGGTAGCCTCTGTTTTTGCAAATTGTATTCCCGCCTTTCCAACCTTGGCGGAACCTACCGCGGAGAGGTAACCCGCAATTTCTGGATTTATTACCCATTTTGGAGCCCCCTCAAAGCACTTACCCCTCAGGGAGGATTCCAGTTCGGGCTTTTTCTTCGCACATCCTGATATAATGAGGGCAGAGATTATAAAAATAAAAAGTATTTTTGCCTTCATCATAGAAAATATTTTACACCTTATTGAAAATGAGCAGTATCATAGAATATATCATGAAATTGAATTTCAATTTCTGTTAATTACGGAAGGAGGAGTGTCATGAGGAAATTGCATGCTTTAACGGTGGGGTGTCTCGCCTTGGTTTCTTCTGCCTTCCCTCAGGACAACCTTAGGGAAGAGATAGAGGTTCTTAAGGAGGAGATAAGACAGCTCAGGCTTGAGATAGCAATGCCAGAGATAACTATGGAAACTTATTCTGGTTTGGGACCTGCGGCTTCAAAGGCTTTGCTGAATCCTAAGGGTGTATCAATAGGCGGTTACGGTCAGGTCCTTTATATGAATAAGGTAAATACTAAGGAATCGCAGAAGGCCTTTACGGATGTTTACAGGGTGATCATGTACTTCGGTTACTCTTTTACAGAGAAACTGAAATTCAATTCAGAGGTGGAATGGGAACATGCCAATGAAACCGCAATAGAGTTTGCCTTCGTTGATTATCTTTTCAATCCTGCCTTCGGTATAAGGGGCGGTACTCTGCTCACACCTGTAGGTATAATAAACGAGCTTCATGAACCCCCCACCTATTTTCCCGTTTATAAACCCTATCTTGAAACTGACATAATACCCACCGCTTGGAGGGAAAACGGCTTCGGTTTTTACGGTGAATACGGACCTACCGAGTACAGGTTTTATGTAATGAATGGATTCAGGGCTAAGAAGGGATCTTACAAGCCTTCCGCACCTTTGAAAAATCTCAGACAAAAGGCTTCAAAGGCTGTCACTGATTCTATGGCTTTAACTGGAAGATTTGATGTAAATCTACCGAAGAGTTTAAAGGTAGGAGTGTCTGGATTCTTCGGCGGTATTCAGGATGAGGATGGGAAGGAAGTGGGAAGGGTTAACATGGTAAGCCCCCATATTATGTGGCAGTATGCGGGTTTTGATGTAAGATTCCTCGGAGTGTTTGTAACAAACAATAATGCGGAAAAGGTTACGCTTGCTTTAAGCGAACCCCTATGTCAGGTAGATAAGAGCAGATGTAATGTTTTTCCGGAAAGTATGGGAGGCTACTATATACAGGTAGCCTATGATATATTCAGGTTCTTTGATATGGAGGATCAGGAACTCTACCTATTTGCCATGTATGAGGATTACGATAGGGCAAGCAGGGTGCCTTCTGGTTATACTAAGCCAGAAAATTCAAAGGTTAACATAATAAACTTAGGGGTTATGTATAAACCTCACCCCCTTGTGGGTCTTAAGGCTGATTATGTGAAGGAGAAGGAGGGAGATGTTGTTGAGGATATTGTAAGGACTGAGATCTCCTGGATGTTTTAATATTTGTTATCAATTTAACAATTTTGTGAACAATTTTACATAAGGAAGGGGGGAGGTTCCCCCTTTTAATCTGTTAAAATCGTCCCTTGAAGCCCATATTTTATTGGCATGCTTTTTGCATATTAAAAGTAAGGAGGTCGGATGATGAAAAAGATTGAGGCGATTATAAAACCTTTCAAGCTTGATGAGGTTAAGGATGCCCTGATTGAGATAGGCATAGGCGGTATGACGGTTACGGAAGTGAAAGGCTTCGGTCAGCAGAAGGGACACACCGAAATATACAGGGGAACCGAGTATGTTATTGACTTCCTTCCAAAGGTAAAGATAGAGGTTGTAGTCAAGGACGACGATGTGGAGAAGGTGATAGATGTTATAACAAAAACCGCTCAGACGGGAAGGGTAGGAGATGGTAAGATTTTTGTTATACCTGTTGAAGATGTTGTAAGAATAAGAACCGGTGAAAGAGGAGAGGTTGCTGTTTAAAGGAAAATTTTTATAAAGGAGGTACTGTTATGCCGAAATACACACCAAAGGAGGTTCTTAGCCTTATTGAACAGGAGGGTGTTCAATTTGTTGATTTAAGATTTTCCGACCCATTTGGACAGTGGCAACACATGACATTGCCAGCCTATGAGCTTTCTATGTCTTCCTTTGAGGACGGTATTGGGTTTGATGGATCTTCCATAAGGGGATGGCAGTCAATCCATGAATCAGATATGCTCGTATTCCCCGATCCCAGCACCGCTTTTATAGATCCCTTTATAGAAACAAAGACACTTGTAATGATATGTGATATCTATGATCCCATAACGAAGGAGAGGTACGGAAGGGATACAAGATTTATTGCCCAGAAGGCGGAGCAGTATCTGAAGCAGACGGGAATAGGTGATACAGCTTACTACGGTCCGGAGGCGGAGTTCTTTATTCTTGATTCCGTGGAATTCGGCAACGATCAGAACTACTCCTTCTGGAGGGTTGATGCGGAGGAAGGATGGTGGAATAGGGAAATGCCCTCATCGGGTTACAAGATCCCCTATAAGAGAGGATACTTCCCCGCACCTCCCCTTGATAAGATGACGGACATAAGGAATGAGATGGTCTCTACCCTCTCAAACCTCGGAATCACGGTAGAGGTACACCATCACGAGGTTGCTACCGCGGGGCAAGCGGAGATTGATATAAGATACGACTCCCTTGTAAATCAGGCGGATAAACTCTTCATCTACAAGTATGTCGTCAGAAATGTAGCTGCAAAGTACGGCAAATATGCAACCTTTATGGCTAAGGTGCTTCCCGAGGACAACGGTTCCGGTATGCACACCCACTTTTCTATATGGAAGGATGGGGAAAACCTCTTTGCGGGTTCCGGATATGCTGGTCTATCTGAGCTTGCCCTTTATGCCATAGGGGGAATACTTAAGCATGGACCTGCACTTACAGCCTTCACCAATCCCACCATAAACTCTTACCACAGGCTCGTACCCGGCTTTGAGGCACCGGTAAGGCTTGCTTACTCCGCAAGGAACAGATCCGCCGCAGTAAGGATACCCATGTACTACCAGAATCCAAAAGCTAAGAGGATAGAGATCAGATTCCCCGATGCCACATCAAATCCCTACTTGGCATTTTCCGCCATCCTTATGGCAGCCCTTGACGGTATTGAGAACAGGATTGAGCCAGGGGAGCCCTTTGATAAGGACATCTATTCCTTGCCCCCTGAGGAGCTTGAAGGAATACCCCAGCTTCCTGGATCCCTTGAGGAATCAATAAAGGCACTTGAAAATGACTATGAGTTCCTTCTTAAAGGCGGTGTGTTTACGGAAGAATTTATAGAACTGTGGATTGAATCCAAAAGGGCGGAAATTGACGAATTGAGATTCATACCTCATCCCAAGGAGTTTGAGCTTTACTTTGATATCTAAAAGATGATTTAAAAGGCCCCGCCCCTTAAAGGGGGCGGGTTTAAATTACGGAGGTTGCAGAGATGAGAGGCTTAATCATAAGTATTATATCCCTTCTGGTACCCGTAGGCACGGCTTTGGCGGAAGAAAAGTCAACCCTCAATTCCGGAGACACCGCGTGGCTTTTAACCTCTTCAGCCCTCGTAATGCTGATGACAGTTCCCGGTCTTGCCCTGTTTTACGGAGGCTTGGCTAAAAGGAAAGACATACTTAACACAATTGCCATGTCCTTTATAGCTTACTGTATTGTAAGCATAACCTGGATAATAGTGGGTTACGGTATAGCCTACGGAAGTACCATAGGTCAATTTTTTGGAAATCCCTTTGAATACTTTTTCCTTAAAGGTATGACACCGTCAACCCTGTCCGATAACATACCCGCTGTTCTTGATGTTATGTTCCAGCTTGTTTTCGCAACTATAACCGTCGCCCTTGTGAGCGGTTCTTACATTGAGAGGATGAAGTTTTCCGCATGGTTGATATTTACCATACTTTGGGGTGTTCTCGTTTACCCCGTGGTTGCCCACTGGGTATGGGGTGACGGTTTCTTAAGTGCCCACGGCGCTTTGGACTTTGCGGGTGGTACGGTTGTCCATATAAATGCTGGTATTGCGGGTCTCGTAGGCGCACTTATGTTGGGTAGGAGAAAGGATACAGCCCTTATACCCAACAATGTTACTTTGGTAGCCTTGGGAGCTGGTCTACTTTGGTTCGGATGGTTCGGATTCAACGCTGGTTCCGCTTACGCAGCGGACGGAGCTGCCGCTTACGCCATGTTGAATACAAATATAGCCACCGCTGCCGCGGCTATAGGTTGGATGCTTGTTGAGTGGATGCATGCGGGTAAGCCAACCGTTGTAGGTATATCTTCCGGTATTATCGCAGGTTTGGTTGCCATAACACCTGCCGCAGGGTTTGTTAATGTTATCGGAGCCATCATAATAGGGGTTATAGCGGGTGTTTGCTCATACTATGCGGTTGCGGTTGTTAAACAGAAGGCTGGTTATGATGATGCCCTTGATGTATTCGGAATTCACGGCGTGTCGGGAATAATTGGGGCCATACTTACGGGTGTTTTTGCGGATCCCGCCATAGGTGGGAAGGATGCGGTGGGTCTGCTTTACGGAAACCCAGGGCAGGTTGTAACCCAAATAATAGGTGTGATTGCCACCATCGTTTATTCTGGTGTAATGACTGCTGTAATCATCTTTATAGCCAAAGCACTTACAGGTCTTAGGGTCAAACCCGATGCTGAAGAGGAAGGGCTTGACCAATCTGAGCACGGAGAGAAGGCATACAACATTTAAGGAGGTAATATTATGAGAAAGGTATTGACTGCTTTGATCGCGGGAGGCGGACTTGTTTTTGCGGGTGAAGGCATCCAGGTCAACGGTGCCCTTACCACTTATTTCCTTTATACGGGACAGAACGGTATCCCAGAGGCAAACAAGTCCATGTTTGATGCTGGAAGTGCTATAGTTAGTATATCAAAGAAGAAGGGTAAGTTCGGATACGCTTTCATAGGCGGTGCCTATGCGGTGCCGGTTGTTGGTTTTGCACCTGTTCCTACTGGGTTAACAACGAGCGCCTTCAGTGGTATTCCCGTGGCTTACATTGATTATTCAATCACGCCTTCCTTTACCGTAGCCCTGGGGAGGCTTCCTACCATAATAGGTTATGAAACCTTTGCCACCGCTTTAAATGATTACATCCAAAGGGGTAGGGTTTGGAATCTTCAGCCAGTGGTACATCACGGTATAAGGCTCTCTTACGGCGCTGGAAACATATCCGCCACCCTCGGTGTGAATGACGGTCTTTTCAGCTTGGGACCCAATTTTAAAAGAACAACCTTTACACCCGGTGTTGAGTTGGGCATAGGCACTTCCTTGGGTAAAAACTTATCCGTAAGCTTGGCGGGTCTTTATATAGATAACGGAGCCCTTGAGGACGAAAAGGATAAAAGGGACTATCAAGGGAATCTTATAATTGCCTACGGGACGGGCAATATAACTGTTGCCTTGGATGCCCTCTATCTTAACTCCGGCGATGATGAGACAAGTGATTCTGGTATTGCACTTCATGCCAAATATGAGGGTAAAAAGTTCGGAGTTGCGGGCAGGATAGAGTATCTTGACGGTGATAATGAAAAGGCAACCACCTTTACGATTACACCCTCTTACAAACACGGTAATTACTTTGTAAGGCTTGAGGGTGCCTATTACAATCCTCAAAATGGGGACGGTGTGGCAAGCGGGGGATTTGAGGCGGGATTTACCTTCTGAGCACCCTTTACCGCCGAACCTTCGGGAGCTCCTTACTCTTAAAGGGGCTCCCTTTTGTTGTATATATGTGAAACTACTTTGTTATATATACTTTCCGCATCTATGCCTGCTTCCCTTCTCAGTACATCCTGAGGACCGTGTTCTATAAATCTGTCGGGTATTCCAAGATTTATTATTCTTTTAAGCATGCCCTTTTGAGAAGCGAACTCAAGTACAGCGGAACCGAACCCTCCGACAACGCTGTTGTCTTCAACCGTTACTATTATGTCGTGATTTTCAAGTATCTCCGTTAACATAGATTCGTCTAAGGGTTTTACAAATCTTGCATTAACAACAGTCGGATTTATACCCTCTTCCTTTATGAGCCTTTCAGCGGATTCCAAGGCAGGATACACTGTCTGTCCTATTGCGAGAATGGCTACATGGCTTCCCTCAATAAGTTTCTCCCATGTACCTATTTTAATTTCCTCAAAGCCGTTGAAGGGATTTCCGGGCGCACTTCCCCTCGGGTACCTTATAGACATAAGGAGGCGGTTTTTAACGGATGTATAAAGAAGGTTCCTAAGCTCCTGCTCGTCCTTTGGTGCGGATATTATTATGTTGGGTATGCATCTGAGGAAAGATAAATCAAAGGTACCGTGATGGGTGGGACCATCGTCTCCCACGAGTCCAGCCCTGTCAACCGCAAAGGTAACAGGCAGATTTTGAAGGGCTATATCATGGATGATCTGATCATAAGCCCTTTGCATAAAGGTTGAATAGTAGGCTAAGACAACCCTCAATCCTTCCGCGGAAAGGCCAGCCGCAAAGGTGGCAGCATGCTGTTCCGCTATACCCACATCAAAGAACCTTTCAGGGAACCTTTCCGCAAACTCCGATAGGCCGGAACCTTCCTTCATTGCAGGTGTTATACATACAAGATCTTCATATATCTCTCCCAGTTCAACTATGCTTTTGCTGAATACGGATGTCCATGTAGGTGTACCCTTCTTCTTTATTACCTCTCCCGATTCCCTTTTATATGGAGGTACACCGTGCCACTTTACTGGATCATCCTCCGCAGGTTTGTAGCCTTTTCCCTTTTTTGTAACCACATGTATGAGAACGGGACCCTTTATGTATTTTGCATTTTTAAGGGTTTTTTCAAGGGATTCTATGTTATGACCGTCAACAACACCTATATAGTTAAAGCCCAGCTCTTCAAAGATTATACCCGGGGATATAAGACCCTTTATAAATTCTTCTGTCAGCTTTGCAACCCTGAGAGGTTTCTCTCCGAGGTATCCAAGTATTCTCTTTATCTTCTGCCTTGTTTCCTGAACGAATCTACCGCTCATTATGTTGCCGAGATAGTTGGAAATTGCGCCCACATTAGGAGATATGGACATCTCGTTATCGTTTAATATTACTATGAACTTGTCCGGTCTCAGATGACCCGCATTATTCAATGCCTCAAAGGCCATACCCGCTGTCATCGCACCGTCACCTATTACCGCCACAACCCATCCTTCTTCTCCCTTAAGATCTTTTCCTATCCTGAAACCCAGCCCTGCGGATACGGATGTTGAGCTGTGGCCCGCACCGAAGGCATCGTATATACTTTCATCCCTTCTTAAAAATCCCGAAATACCCTTGTACTTCCTTAAGGTTTTGAATTCTTCTTTTCTGTCGGTAAGTATCTTCCATGCATAAGCCTGATGGCCTATATCCCATATTACCGTATCCTTCGGCGGATCAAACACCCTGAGTATTGCTATGGTAAGCTCAACGGTGCCGAGGCTTGCACCTATGTGCCCACCATTTTTTGAGGTAACCTCAAGCATATAATCGCGTACTTCTTCCGCCAGCCTTTTTAACTCTTCATAACTCAGATATTTGATATCAATAGGTCCCGTGTATCTATTTAAAATTTCCCTCTTTTCCATTCCAATAAAATTTATATTAGCATATAGATGAAGGGATGATATAAGCCATTATCTTTTTTCCATTTTAACTATGTGGTTGTATATATCCTTTAAAACTTCCTGATAATCCTCTTTACCTTCCTCAATGTGATCCATCACCTCTTCAAGCTGTCTTGTGAATTCTTCGGAGACGAAGGGTATTATATCTTCCCTTTTTTTAAGGTACTCATAAACCTCCTTGCCGAGCTTTGTAGGTATGAGGAATCCTTTACGCTCTATTATATAACCCCTGTCAAAGAGCTTTGTTACTATTGTGGCGTAGGTTGAAGGTCTTCCTATACCCCTTCTCTTCATCTCTTCCACGAGACTACCTTGGGTGTAGAGGAATGCCTTGGGAACCTGTCTTATTTCCTTTTCCCTTATTTCAATAGCACCTTCTCTAACAGATGTTGTTTCCACTGGATTTATCAGGTCAAACCCCCTCTCTATTATTTCCGCTGTTACAGTTTCTCCCCTTTCAATGTCCCCCGCCCTTATGCTTAACCTTTTCTTCTTAACCTTTACAGGTCTCATCTGGGAGGATATAAATCTTTTGAACACAAGTTCATAAAGCAGTATATGATCCCTCGTTATACCTTCTATCTGACCGCCGAGCATCATGGATCTGAGTTCTTCCGGATCCAGAGGTTTGGTGGGTCTTATACACTCGTGGGCTCCCCCTTCACCCCAATGCCTTCCGTAGAAGTATTCTTCTCCAAACTCTTCCTTTATATAATCCCTTGCTATACCTATGCCCGTATCCGAAACCCTTGTTGAATCCGTCCTGTGATATGTAATAAGTCCCATTTCAAATAGATGCTGGGCAAGGTTCATGGTTTTTTCAAGGGAAAATCTGTACCTCTCCGATGCATCCCTCAGCATGGTGTCGGTTGTGTAAGGCGGAAGAGGACTTATTTTATCTTCAAATTCTTCCTTTACCTTTATTTCAACGGTGTCCACCCTATCAATGAATTCCTTCGCCTTCTCTTTGTCTTTAAACTCAAACTCCAACCTGAGACCATCTGACCTTATTACCGCAATATATTTCTTTTTCCTGTATTCCCTTTCCCTCTCTATTATCCAACCGAGAACAGGTGTTTGAACCCTTCCCGCGGATAGCCAATTTTTTGAAAAGGTTGACTGAAGTATCTTTGAAACCTCAAAGCCTACCCATCTGTCGGATATCCTCCTTACCACCTGTGCCTTTACAAGATTCTCATCAAAGCTCCTGGGATTTTTAAGGGCGTTTATTATGGCCCTCTTCGTTACCTCATGAAATTCCATCCTTTTTACGCTGTCAACATAAGGCATAAGTATGTTGCCAACATCCCACCCTATCTTTTCTCCTTCTGTGTCCGGGTCAGTGGCTATGTAAACTTCGTCCGCTTCTACGGCTATGGCCCTCAATCCCTCTATAATTTGCTCTTTTTCCTCAATTATTTCATATACAGGTATAAACACACTGTCTGTTTTTATGACTCCGTGAAATCCTTTGTCTTTGGTGAGATCCAGTATATGACCTGCGGAGGCTGTAATAATAAGATATATATCGCCTACAACTACTTCCATTACCTCGTGACCGCCTATCCTTCTTACAACGGGCTTACCGAAGAAATTTGCAATTGTCCTTGCCTTGTTGGGAGATTCAACTATAACAAGAAGAGGTTTTAGAACATCCGTCTTCTTTATCTTTTTCTTTCCCGCCATAAGCTCTTTTACCTTGAGCCTGTCCTCATCTATCTCTTTAAGGAGATTATCAAGATTAACATCTTCCGCTTTAAGGAAGTTTATTTCCTCGCCGAACCATCTGACCTTTCTTATCAGATTGTTGAAAGCCTTTTTATCATCCACCAGGATATAACTTAGACCCTTGGTTATACCGCCCGCAAACATCCGTGATACCCTGCCCGATGCTTGGATATACCCTGTGACATCAGAGACCACAAGGGTGTATTCACCCTGTTCTTCCCTTAAGGTGATCTCTTCCGATGAAGCAATGAGATCTCTTATCTCTTTTTCTTTAAGAAATTCCGTTACTTCCCTTTTCAGATTATCAACCCTCTCCTTAAGCTCCTTGTTCTTCTCTATGAAATCTTCGGATATGAAAGAGTATCTCCTGAGGGATTGTATCCATCTGTCCACGCGTGGAATTATGTCTTTATATTTCTTTGCTATTATTGATCTTATTGACATAACAGCCCACAGCAGGTGATTTACATTTGCGTCTATATTGAAGTGTATAACTATCTTCGGCACGCCGTCAAATAAGGCATACCTTACAACATGGGGCATATCAATACCGCGTGCAATGGGGTTCCTGTAAGAAGAAATACCCACGAGAACCTCGTACTCTCCCCTTTCAAAGGCATCAAGACCTTCCTGACCTATATCTTCATAGGACAGTGCCTTTACACCCCTTTTGTTAAGAAATTCTGTAAGCTCGTTGACCCTTTCCCTGCCCTTGTCCGCGGATACGAATATAAGCCCTCCCTTTCCTAATTTCTTTACAAGCTCAAGTATCCTTTCTTCCGAAGGTGAGGATACCTCCTCGTAAACATCAACAATATTTCTTAAATAGAAGGTGGGCCTTCCCACTTCAAAACCGAGCAGTTCCCTGAAAAGCTTTATCCTGTTTGATCTCGGATTTCCAGTTGCGGAAGATACGAGAAGCACGCCTTTGCTCTTCTTTTCGGAGATGCTTCTCAGTTTTTCATTAAGTTCCTTTATCCTTTCCCAGTCCTCTTGGCTTTTATTTCTCTTGCTTTTAAGCTTTATATTCTCCAGGGCGAGGTCTATATCCTCTTCAGAGAAGCCGAGAAGATAAAGGGCTTTATCTATGTTCTTGGCGGTTTTAAGAAAGGAATCAACATCATCTACAAAGATGAATTCAAAGTCTTTTGGTATTATTTCAAAGTTCTTATAAAGGAACATGGAGGAGGTTATAAGTATTCTGAAATCACCTTTAATAAGTCTTTCCTTTAATTCTTCCCTTTTCTTTTTGCTGTTTTCCTCGCCGAAGACGAGGACCCACTGAGGGTCTATTCCTGTATTAAGAACCCTCTCGTGGGTATGGGCTACGAGGAGTTTTGTGGGCAGTATTATGTACGACTTTTTACCTTCTTCCGCAAGGAATGTTGCTATTGATATGCCGAAGGAGGTTTTCCCCACGCCTGTAGGCGCCAGAAGGGCAAAGGATCTTTTAAGGAAGGTCTTCCTTGCCCACGATATTTGAAGCTTCCAGGGATCAAATCCGTATATCTTTTCAAAATGCTTATACCACCGTTTTACCCTGTCTTCAAGTTGACATATCTTGACATAAAACCCTTCCCTTATATGGGAACATACGCCCTCCTTGTCCTCATAAGGGTAACACTTTTCACACGGCAACCCCTTTTCTAACCTATCGGTGCTTATATCACCTCCACAGTTCGGACACAGATCGTGAAATAAAGCGGGTAAAGTCTCTACTTTCCTTTCCATGACTGCTTAACCAACATAAAGGTAAATGCACTTTTTGTCAAGACGCAAGTTTTTTGACCTCCTCCCTTATGTCAATACCTACAGGACACCATGTTATACACCTTCCGCATCCCACACACCCATAGGTACCGAACTGATAAACCCAGTAAGAAAACTTATGCATCAGCCATTGTCTATATCGTGCTTTTATTGTTGATCTTATAGGAATTCCGTGAATTGCGGAGAAACCCTCTCTGAAGCAAACATCCCAGCTCCTTATCCTTGTTGATGAAGATCCGTCAAGGGTTATCTCGTCCCTCACCTCATAACAGAAACATGTGGGGCATACCATCGTACAAGAACCGCAGGCAAGACATCTCTTCTCTATATCATCCCATAAAGGACTTTCAAGCTTAGGTAAAAGCTTCTGATGGAGACCTGTAATGTCCATATCTATCTTTGTCCTCTCCCTTACCTTTTCAATAAGCTCCTTTTCCTTTTTAAGGTGTTCATCTCTCGCCTCTTCTCCCCTTAATTGCTCTACTATCTCCTTTCCCCTTTCCGAACCCGCCCTTATTAGGAATACTTCTCCTATCTCCGTTATTGATACATCGTAACCCCCTTCAATGAAGGGACCCGTTCCCATAGTCCCACAGAAGCATGTATCCCCAGTATATACGCAGTTTACACCCACTATGAATATACCTTCCCTTCTCCTTTTGTAGTGTTCGTCGGGATGGCTATTTCTGTTAATAAATATGTCATCAAGTATGGAGAGGGCTTTTATATCGCATGCCCTTATACCGATAAGGGCAAGGGGTTCCGATCCTATCGCCGTATCCTGTTTTAAGGAAGGCTCTAACTTAAGGAGTGTCTCCGTGGGAGGGTGTAAAAAGTGCTTAGGGGAATAAAACCCATGAACATAACTGAAGTATCCTTCACCACCTTTGAACACCCTGTAGTATCCCTTTCCCTGAATCTCTTTAAGTCCCTTTGGAAATCGGTAATCCCTACCCACCTCTTTGTACAGGATTACGCCCTCTTGTAATACGGGACCTATCAGCTTGTAGCGCCTCTCGGATAAAAGTTTTATTAGCCTTATTAATTCCTCCTCTCCCGTTAACTTAACCAAGCTCATGCCCTTTCTTCGTATGTGGGTTTTTCTACTCTGTAAAAGATACCTATAGGGATCTTAACATCTTCCCTGTTATAATCCCACTCAAGTGCCTTTGAATAAGCCTTTTCAAAATCCGAAGGATCATGATCCGTTTGTTCAAGCCTATAGGTTTGCCGATTATAGAGATCATAAGTATTGTAGAAAGCCACGCAGGGTTGAAGAACATCAACAAAGGAGAAACCTTTATGTAAAATTGCTTCCTTTATTATGTTCTTTAAATGATCTGTAAAGCCCGCATAGCCCCTTGCAACAAAGGTTGCACCTGATGACAGCATGATTGCCAAAGGATTCATTGGATCTTCTGGGGAACCGTAGGGTGTTGACTTTCCTTTAAAATATGAAGGGCTTGTAGGGGCAAACTGACCCGTTGTTAGACTGTAGGCACGATTGTTATGAACTATTACCGTTATGTCTGTATTTCTCTTTGCAGCGAATACAAGGTGGGATATGCCTTCCGCATATATATCCCCGTCTCCTACGAAGCAAATGACCTTTAGCTCTGGATTAGCCAATTTTATACCTGTAGCGGTGGGTACAGCCCTTCCGTGCAGGGAATAAAAACTATTTAGGTCTATATAATCAACTATCTTGCCGTGGCACCCTATACCTGATAGGATAACGAACTTTTCGTAAGGGATTGTTTCCGCAAGCTCATGAACAGCCCATCCAAATGCACTCATCAGTCCGAAATTACCACACAACCTGCACCATGTTATCTCCGCTCCCGTGTACAGGCTTTTCTTTGCAACAGCCATATCAATACCTCTCTATCAAACTTTTAAGCTCATCCTTATAAAAGGGCCTGCCGTCATACTTTTTTATGTTCGCATCAACCCTTATACCGTACATACTAAGAAGTCTTATGAACTGGCCACTTGCGGAACATTCAACACCTATTACCTTTTCCGCTCTCTCAATTTCCCCTTTTATCCGTTCATGGGGAAAGGGTTCAAGGATGAGGGGCCTTATTACTTTATACCCCGTTTCTTCCGCCACCTCATTAACAACGCCCTTGTTTGAACCCCATGTTATGATAACCCTTTTGGATTGAGGGTTGCCCTCTATCTTTATCGCATAATCCTCATTTATCATATAGTTCCTGATCGTTTCCGCCTTTTTCAATCTCTTGTCCTGCATCTTCTTTACGAGAAGGGCGTCTTCTACGGTTATACCCCTCTCATCATGTTCGTAACTTGTAACCTTTACAGTTATATTCTCAGTTCCCGGAAATGCCAAGGGTGATATGCCGTCATCGGTTATCTCATACCTCTTATAATCACCGTTCCCGTTCCACAGCTTGGGTTTTTCAACCCTCTTTTCCCTGTTTATTTCAGCGGTGAATATGCTTTCACCGAGTGTCTTGTCTCCGAGTAGTAGTACGGGTACTTGAAATTTCCAAGCAAGGTTGAGGGCTTCCCTTGAAAGGAAGTAGGCTTCTTCCGCATCTCCGGGTGCAAGTACTATCCTTGGGAAATCGCCGTGGCCTGCGAAGAGACAAAACAAGAGATCGGATTGGGCGGTATAGGTGGGCACTCCAGTACTCGGACCCGCCCTTTGTGCCTCGTATATAACAAGGGGGATCTCCGCCATACCAGAAAGGCTAAGGGCTTCCGTCATCAGCGCAAATCCGCCCCCGGATGTACCTACCATAGATCTCTTACCCGCATAGGATATGCCAAGAGCCATATTTATTACTGATATTTCATTCTCTGGATGAACAACCTTTATTCCCAGTTCATTTTTATTCTTTGCCAAATAGTGTAAAACGGGGGAAGCAGGTGTCATGGGATAGGCAACATATATATCAAGACCTCCGTCAACCGCTCCGAGGGCTATAGCCTCGTTGCCCGTCAGCAGTTCCCTCTTTGTCTCGGAAAGCTTGCGTATCTTATATACTTCACTTACCGAATTATAAGCTTCCCTGTATATGCTTTCGTTCTTTTCCTTTTGGGGAAGACTCAGTATTAAAGGCAGACCCTCTTCAAGGGGAATGCCAAGAAGTTTTAACAATACGCCCAATACGGAAGAACTCTTAAAGAAACCGGGTGCCACCTCTTTAAAGGGAGCCCTTATAGCCCCTTCGCGCCTTTCCTTTTCATTTATTACCCATACCGTATCTTCCTTTGCATCTTTTTCATGCGCCCTTATGCTCCTTCCATCCGTGGCTATTATTATGTCCGCCTTTGATTTTACGGACATAATCTTTTTATCAGAGAATCTTATATTTACGAAGTTATGACCTCCCCTTATAAGTGAAGGATAATCCACATCAACAAATACATAGTACCCAAGATTTGCGATAACCCTTGCAAACATCCTCCCCGCTTCCTTTATGCCCGCCCCAGCCTTTCCGCCTATTATTATGTTTAGTTCCATACCATAAGTATAACATCATTGATTAAGACCGTAATACACCTGACCGAGGCTTAAGCCTCCGTCGTTCGGAGGAGCAAGGGTTTGGGTAAACACTTTAAAACCTCTTTCCTCAAGTTTTTCCTTCAGGTTGGTAACAAGGGGATCGTTCTGCATAACTCCTCCCGACAGGCAGATCTTTTCTTCCCCTACCATCTCTCCTACCTTTACTCCGATATTGACGAGGGTATTTATAAATCTTGATACTCCTTTCCTTTTATCCCTTTCCTTTAAAAGGGCGTCTATCATATCTCTCCAATCAATTTCCTTACCTCTTATTTCAAAGGGATACTCTCCCCTCTCAAGGGGATCATAAAGATCCTCCATCATTACAGCTATCTGACCTTCATAGGTATTTGAGTCCTTTATACCCAGGATGAAGCCTACCGCATCAATCAATCTGCCTGCGGAGGATGTTAAGGGAAAAGTCTTTCTTTTCCATATTTTGAATAGGTTAAAGGCAAAGCTTTCATCAAATTCAAAGCCCTTATTTCTTAATATATTTATTCCCTCTTCTCCGTACATTTCAAAGATAAGGGAGAGGACGACCCTTAAGGGTTCTTTTACCGCCCTGTCCCCTCCCATCAGAGGAAAGGGTTTAAGATGGAATATCCTTTCAAAGGAGAGAAGATCGCAAAGTAAAAACTCACCTCCCCATACGGATCCGTCGGTGCCGTAACCCGTCCCGTCCCATGCTATACCCAGCACCCTTTCCCTTATACCCTTTTCCGCCATACAGGAGAGTATATGGGCATGGTGGTGCTGTAATTTTATGAGTGGTATATTTAGTTCCTTTGCCTTTTCTTCAGCCCATTTTGTTGTTTCATAAAGGGGATGAAGGTCGCACACGATAAGGTCTGGTTTAAAGCCGTAAAGTCCGGTAAGGTCCCTTACCGCATCCTCAAAAAAATTTAAGGTTTCCGTATTTTCAATATCGCCTATGTGCTGACTTATTATCACTTTATCTCCAATATTAAAGGCAAAGGTATTCTTAAGCATTCCCCCTACACCGAGCACCTTTCTTTTAACCTTCATCCCTATCTTCACGGGTCGCGGTACAAAACCCCTTGACCTTCTTATGGGTGTAGGGGTTCCCCCCACAAGCTTAATTACTGAATCATCACACCTTCTTCTTATATCCCTGTTGTGCAATAGGAAAAAATCCGCTATATCCCTCAGCTTATAGATAGCTTCTCCATTGTCGCGGACTATGGGTTCTCCGGAAATATTACCCGATGTTGCTATGACGGGATTTTTAACCCTTTTGAGGATGAGAAGATGAAGGGGGGAGTAGGGTAAAAAGGCACCTATCCTTCTCAATCCCGGTGCCACCGAAGGTGCCAGGTCCTTTTTCTTTTCTATTAGGACTATGGGTCTTATGCATGATGTTAGTTCCCTTATCTCCTCTTCCGAGGGCTTTAGATACTCCTTGAGCTGTTCAAGATCCCTGAACATAACCGCAAAAGGCTTTTCCTTTCTTTTCTTTCTCTCCCTAAGCTTTGAGACCGCTTCTTCCCTTGTAGCATCACATACAAGATGGAAACCCCCTATCCCCTTCACACCTATTATGTAACCCCTTTCTATAAGTTCGGAAACCCTATCTATAGCCCTTATGCCCGTTTCAAGTTTGTTACCTTCTCTGTCAGAAAGCCAAACTTCAGGACCGCACCTGTAACATCCTATGGGTTGGGTGTGGAATCTTCTGCTTAGAGGGTCTTCGTATTCCTCTTTACACTGGGGACACATTTTAAATTTCTTCATTGTTGTGTTTTCCCTGTCATAAGGAAAGGCTTCAATGATGGTGAACCTGGGACCGCAGTTAACACAGGTTATAAAGGGATACAGGAATCTTCTGTCCTTGGGATCAAATAGCTCCCTTTCGCATTCTTCACAGAGGGACATGTCTGGGGGTATTATGGGCTCCCTTTCCTTATCTTCCTTGCTTTCCTTTATATAAAAGTCATCAAAGCCTTCCGATTCCTTATAGGATATTTCAACGCAGGTAATTTCCGCTACAGGTGGTGCCTTATCTATAATTTGCTTTTTAAATATATCTAAGGCTTCTCCTTCACCTTCCGCCTCAATAACAACTCCGTCGGTAGTATTACAAACGAATCCCTTTATACCCAGTTTCTTGGCTGTGCGATAAACGAAAGGTCTGAAGCCCACCCCCTGAACTATACCCTTTATCTTTATCCTTACAGCCATCTACTTAATAAAATAGCTTACATGGAGAGGATATTGCTTTCCCACGGAGGCGGAGGGAAGGATACCGCTGAACTTATAAGGGAAATATTTATGGAGTACCTTTCCAATCCTATCCTTGAAAGGTTTGAGGATTCCGCTTCCTTAACCGTAGGGGGTAAATTGGCATTCACAACCGATTCCTTTACGGTATCCCCTCCCTTTTTTAAAGGCGGTGACATAGGTAAGCTTGCGGTTGCCGGGACGGTTAACGATCTTGCGGTATCCGGTGCTGAACCCCTTTATATTTCCGTTGCCTTTATAATTGAGGAGGGATTCGGGATTGATGATCTGAAAAAGATACTCAAGAGTATGTCATGGGAGCTTGAAAAAAACGGTGTTTTGGCGGTAGCAGGTGATACGAAGGTAGTTCCCAAAGGTCAGGCGGACGGAATATTTATAACAACATCGGGCATAGGCAGAATCGTCTATGACCGTATATCCGCCTCTTCCTTAGAGGAAGGGGACCTAATAATAGTTTCTGGGACGGTGGGGGATCATGGGGCGGTTATATTGGCACACAGGGAAGGGTTGGATATAGATATAAACAGTGACTGCAGTAGTGTGTGGGATATGATAAAGAGGGTTTTGAGGGAGGATGTGGAGATACATGCCATGAGGGATCCTACAAGGGGAGGTATAGCTCAGGTACTCAATGAATGGGCGGAAATGTCTTCCGTACTGATAGAGATATGGGAGGAAAAGATCCCGGTTAAGGAGGGGGTAATAGGGCTGTGTGATCTTTTCGGCTTTGAGCCTTATCATCTTGCCAACGAAGGTATGGTGGTGATGGCTGTAAAAGAAAGGGATGCGGAAAGGGTGTTGGAAATCCTAAAAAGTCATCCCATGGGAAGGAATGCAAGCATAATAGGGCGTGTTGTAAGTAAGGGCAAAAGGGGTGTTGTTGTAAAAACCCCTTACGGTACGGGTAGGATCCTTCATCCCCCCGAAGGGGAGCTTTTACCGAGGATATGCTGAATGCATGAGATGTCCGTTGCCAGGAGTCTTATAAAAAGCTTGGAAGACATTAAGGAGAAGGAAGGATTATTAAGGATTACAGAGGTAAGGGTAAAGGTGGGTATCCTTACAGGTGTAGAACCTTCCTTGCTTGAAAAGGCATTTTATTACATAAAGAGAGGTACATCCTTTGAAGACACGAACATTATTATAGAGATTGAGGGAGTAAGAGTTAAATGTATAAACTGCGGATATGAATGTATCGTAAAGGCGTATAATTACGCATGTCCTTCATGCGGATCACCGGAGATATCCCTTGAGGGAGGGGACAGCCTTATTATTGAAAGTGTAAAAGGTCTTTAAATTTTTCCTTGATTGTTTCCCTGTTTCCCTCTTCTGTTATCCTCCCATCTTTCATAAAAAACACCCTTTCTCCCAAGAAATAGGCTTCCACGGGATCGTGGGTTACGATAATGACAGGTATGTCAAAATCGGTTTCTTCCTTAAGCATCCTCATTATGATGTACTTTGTATCAAAGTCCAAGGATGAAAAGGGTTCGTCCATAAGCAGTATATCCGGATTTGAGATTATACCTCTTAAGAGGGCTACCCTCTGCTTTTCACCCCCCGATATCTGATGAGGAAATCTGTCCATAATCTCCTTAATACCGAATTTCTCTGCCATCCCGTTTAAATCCAAGGGATTATCAGATTTTTTAAGGGCGAATTCTATATTTTCCCTCACGCTCAGATGGGGCAACAGATTGTTATCCTGAAACACTAAGGCTACTCTCCTTTTCTGGGGAGGTATGAATATGTTTTTCTCCGTATCAAAGAGGACCCTGCCACAGCAGTAAAGGAATCCCCTGTCCGCCCCTTCAAGACCGCTTATTATACGTAGTGTTGTTGTCTTACCGCACCCCGAAGGACCCAGTATTATATTAAAGCCCTTCTCAATCTTAAGGTTTATATCCAGCCTAAATTTCCCCTTTTTCTTCTCAGCCCTCAAGTGTAGTAACTTTCCCCTTTCCAAACCCTTTTACCTCCGATGAGCAGGATTGATAGGGATAAGAGGGAGAAGATTATAAGTATAAGGGATGCTTTGTGTGCTTCCTAGTAGTCAAGGGACTGGACCGCATCATAGATATATATGGAGATTGTTCTCGTTTTTCCCGGAATATCTCCTCCCACCATGAGTACAACACCGAACTCACCCATAGTATTAGCAAAAACCAAGGCTGAAGCGGAAATTATGTAACCCTTTATATTAGGCAGAATGACTTTGAAGAATGTTTCTATCCTTGAATACCCGAAAACATGGGCTATCTCTATCCATCTTACATTTATATTTTTTACCGCTTCCCATAAGGGGAAAAATGCAAGGGGAATTGAATATATAAGGGAAGCCAAAAGCAAGCCTTCAGAGGAAAAGCTCAAGGTCTTGTTAGTTATATGCTTGTACAAACCGCCTACAGTGGAGGATGGACTGAATATATACAGAAGATAAAATCCTAAAACGGTAGGTGGAAGCAGGATAGGTAGTAGAAACATCGCTATCAGAATCTGTTTGAAGGGAAAGTGGTAAAAGTAAAGCATAAAACATAGGAAGAGACACAAAATTATCAAAGTAAGTGTTGTTAAAATGGAAAGCTTTAAGCTGATAAGTAAGGAGTCCAGCATGGTTAACCTATAATGTTAGCAAATGTTGTTTTTCTTTAAGCCAGTCCTTGTGTTTCTCATAATCAGGCATGAGAA
The DNA here is from genome assembly GCA_027037055.1 of Aquificales bacterium. GTDB lineage: Bacteria > Aquificota > Aquificia > Aquificales > Aquificaceae > WFWF01. The sequence continues at coordinate 23,233 of JALWBR010000036.1, forward strand.
GTTTTACTTTTTTCCAGAACTCCCTGCTGTGGTTCTTTTCTATCAGATGAACAAGCTCGTGAACGACAACGTAGTCAATAACAGGGAGGGGAGCCATTATTAGTCTCCAGCTGAAGTTAAGGTTTCCCTTAGCTGAGCAGGAACCCCATCTTTTTTCTGCGTTCGTTATGTTTATGCGGTTATACTTTAAGCCTCTCTTCTGGGCGTAGAACTCTACCCTTTCCTTAATCTTTTCGTATGCTCGCTCTCTATACCAGTTTATAAAAACCTCCCTTGCTACGGGCAGGCAATCCCTGAGCAGGTAAAAACCGTTATCAAAGCGTAAGGGAACGTCCTGATTATCTACTATTGTCAGTTTGTAGTATTTTCCCAAATAAAGAAAACCTTCCCCGTTGACAAACTCCTTTTTACCTGCTTTTGGGTCTCTCCTCTTAATCTCCTCTATCTTCTTTTTTATCCATTTCTCATGTTTGAGCATTACTTTAAGGAGTATCTCCTCATCAGCGTTATAAGGCGCCCTGATTATAAGGGTCGCGTTATCGGTTATTTGAAGGGCTATTGTCTTTCTCTTACTCCTGATTATTTTCTCAATCTTGATGTCCTCCATTAATTGCCTCCTCCATAGATATGGTAGGCAAGCTCAAGAAGCTTCTGAGCTATCTCCCTCCTCTTTTCCCAAATAATAGGGTATTCCTTCTTTTTAGGAAGCAAGAAGTTATTTATTATGTAAGACTTTAATCTCTTCTGCTTTGGGTAGCTTTCCCAGAAGTTGACCGTACTTGCCTCACTTTTAATAATACCTACGATGTCCCTTGTTAGGTCCAAAAGTGTGTTTATGTCTTCCTCTCTGAGTTCTGTAATTTGTTTCTTTCCAAAGATTTCCTTTTTAAGCAACCCTAAGAATGGCATTTCCTTTTTAGGATCCAATCCAAAGGTTTCTTCACTTTCTCTTCCCTTTTTAAGTTCTTCTCTGAGTTTCTCCAGTTCTTTTGCTAAAATTTCCCAGTTCTCCTTATATTCTTCAAGGATTTTCTTGAGCTTCTCTGAAAATCTTTCATACAGCTCAGGGTCTTCCTCGTAGTGTTTGGATATGTATTCAATAATCGCGTGCTCAAGCTCTTTTGCTTTTGTTTTAGCAGGCTTGTGCTCAAGCTCCTCCAAAAATTTATCATCCAAAAGCTGGGTTGGGGGTATCTTAGGATTTATGCCTTTAGAAACTAAAAACTCCTCTACTATCTCCCTTATCTTCCTGCTTGCGTCCTTTAAGCTGAGTTTCTCGTCCCTGTATCTGTTCCTTGCGGTCTGTTTTATGAAGTTAAGTATTTTCAGGTCCGTCATATACTTGAGAGCCTTCGGGTCAGGCAAAACAGCATCCATCGCCCTGTT
>JALWBR010000037.1 GCA_027037055.1 Aquificales bacterium
GGGTTATGTTTATTGTTATCCCTCTCTCTTTCTCCTCGGGCGCCTTGTCTATCTCCTCATACTTGTAACATTCCGCCTTTCCTCCCTCCATTATCCCCGCCGCTAATCCGCATGTTATCGCGGATGTTAATGTGCTCTTACCGTGATCTACATGCCCTATCGTACCTACATTAACATGCTCCTTCTCCCTTACAAACTTCTCCCTTGCCATCTCTTAGCTTACCTCCTGAGTTATTAGCTTTTAGCAGCCATCCTTTCACCAATAATCTTTTCAGCTATCTGCTGAGGAACTTTATCATAATGGGAAAATTTCATTATAAATGTTCCCCGTCCTTGTGTCAAGCTTCTTAGAGTAGTCGCATAACCGAACATCTCCGCCAGAGGCACCTGCGCCCTTATAAAGGTAATAACACCCTTTTTCTCCATACCCATTATCTTTCCTCTTCTTGAATTCAGATCACCTATAACATCACCCACATATTCATCGGGCGTTTCAACCTCAACCTCCATTATGGGTTCAAGCAATACCAAGCCCGCCTTTTTTGCAGCCTCTTTGAAAGCAAGAGAGCCTGCTATCTTAAAGGCTATCTCTGATGAGTCAACCTCGTGAAAAGATCCGTCAAATAGTTTAACCTTAACATCAACTATGGGATAACCTGCCAAGATCCCGTTTTCCATTGCTTCTTTTATGCCCGCTTCTACAGCTGGTATAAACTCCTTAGGAATAACTCCTCCGACTATTGCATTTTCAAATTCAAATCCTTTACCCCTCTCAAGTGGCTCTATTTCAATGACCGCATGACCGTACTGACCTCTTCCTCCCGTCTGCCTTATAAATTTACCTTCACCAATTGCCTTCCCTTCAATAGTTTCTTTATATGCAACCTGGGGTTTGCCCACATTTACCTCAATGCCATACTCCTTTTTCATCCTATCAACCATAACCTCAAGGTGTAATTCACCCATACCGTGTATAAGCGTCTGTCCTGTTTCTGGATCAACACTAACCTTAAAGGTGGGGTCTTCTTTCATAAATTTGTTTAATACCTGAGACAGCTTCTCTTGATCCTTCTTGGTCTTGGGCTCTATTGCAACCGCTATAACCGGATCGGGGAATTCAAGTTTTTCAAGGAGTATGGGATGCTTTTCATCACAAATTGTATCTCCCGTTGTTGCATCAAGACCTACCGCCGCGGCAATCTCCCCTGCAGCAATTTCCTGAACATCCTCCCTTGAATTGGCATGCATTATAAGAAGTCTTCCCATTCTCTCTTTTCTGTCCTTGGTTGCATTATAGACATGAGAACCCGCTTCTATCTTTCCAGAGAAAACCCTGAAATATGTAAGCTGTCCCGCATAAGGATCAGCCATAACCTTAAAAACATACGCACAGAACGGAGCATCATCCAACGGCGGTCTTTCAACCTCCTCACCCGTCTTCGGATTTATACCTTTAATAGGCGGGAGATCCAATGGTGAGGGTAGATAGTCTATTACAGCATCAAGAAGAGGCTGTACACCCTTATTCTTAAAGGCTGACCCGCAAAGGACAGGCACAAGACTTCTGTTTATGGTAGCCTTTCTGAGGGCTGACCTCAGTTCTTCTACCGTAACCTCCTCTCCCTCAAGATATTTCTCCATTAAAGTATCATCCGTTTCTACGATAGTCTCTACCATTTTATTCCACCATTCTTCCACCTTCTCCTTATATTCATCCGGAATATCAACTATCTCATACTTAGCTCCCAAAGTTTCCTCTAACCATATTATTGCTTTCCTTTCAAGAAGATCTATAACTCCTTTAAAATCTTCCTCGGCACCTATGGGTATCTGAACCGCAACAGGTTTTATTGAAAGTTTTTCACTTATTTCATTAAACACTCTATAAAAATCAGCTCCCAACCTGTCAAGTTTGTTTATAAAAGCTATTCTCGGTACACCGAACCTGTCCGCCCATCTCCAGTTTGCTTCGGACTGGGGTTGAACACCTTCAACCGCGGAGAAGATAAATACTATACCGTCAAGGACCTTCATAGATCTCACAACTTCAACAGAAAAATCAACGTGACCGGGTGTGTCAATAATATTTATCTGATACTTTTCACCGAATCTCTCCCAATAGCAAGCGGTTGTAGCTGCGGTTATAGTTATCCCCCTCTCCTTTTCTTGCTCCATCCAATCCATAACTGCAGCACCTTCATGAACTTCCCCTATCTTGTAAGTTCTACCAGTGTAATATAGTATCCTTTCCGTGGTTGTAGTCTTTCCCGCATCAATGTGGGCGACAATCCCGATATTCCTAAGTTTCTCTATAGGTACTGTCCTCGGCATTTCTCTTCCTGTGCTCCGCCGGGCTATTTATACCCCGCCTTTAAAGGGATGTCCATGTACCCGGCAGGCGGCATTTGGACATCCCTCAATCTATTACCATCTGAAATGGGAAAACACCATATTGGCTTGAGCCATCTTATGAGTATCCTCTTTCTTCTTGTATGCCCCGCCCTTCTCATTAAGTACATCTATAAGCTCCGCCTTCAATCTCTCTATCATTGTATAACTCCCCCTGTGTCTGGGTCTTTCCCTCGCGGCTTCAACAAGCCACTTTATAGCAAGGCTAACTGCCCTTCTTTCGGATACCTCCACTGGTACCTGGTAGGTTGCTCCTCCCACCCTTCTCGGTCTGACCTCCCACTTGGGTTTCAATATTTCCACAACCCTATGGAGTAGCTCCACGGGTGTGAGACCTACCTCTTTTGATGCTTCCTCAAGGGCGGTATATACGATCCATTCCGCAATTGACTTCTTTCCATCCTTCATAACTTTGTTTATCAGCTTATGAACGAGCACATCACCGTATTTGGGATCCGGCGGTATTTCCCTTGGCGGTACAGGTCCTTTCCTCGGCATCCTTTTAACCTCCCTTCTGCTCCTTGGGTCTCTTTGCTCCGTACTTTGACCTTGACTGTCGCCTGTTCGTAACTCCCGCGGTATCCAAAACGCCCCTTATTATCTTGTACTTAACACCTGGAAGATCCTTAACCCTTCCCCCCCTTACAAGGACTATTGAGTGTTCCTGAAGATTATGTCCCTCCCCTGGTATGTATGCTATAACCTCAATACCGTTGGAAAGTCTTACCCTTGCAACCTTTCTTAAAGCGGAGTTAGGCTTCTTGGGTGTTACCGTATATACTCTTACACAAACGCCACGCTTCTGGGGACACCCCTGCAATGCGGGAGCCTTTGACTTTTTCTTCCTCTTCTCCCTGCCGTACTTTATCAATTGATTTATTGTCGGCATACTGACCTCCTAAAAATCAGAGTCCTTTATTATAAATCATGAACCTTCTTCTTTCAAGCCCTTAACAAGATCAGCCCTTTCACTTTCAACAACCTCAACGCGTGTGTGTTCCGCCACACCCGTACCTGCAGGTATGAGGTTACCTATAATGACATTCTCCTTTATACCGTATAGCTCATCAACCTTGCCTTCACATGCTGCATCATTAAGCACCTTTGCGGTTTCCTGGAAGGATGCGGCGGATATCCAGCTCCTCGTTGAAAGGGATGCCTTAGTTATACCGACCAAGACGGGTTCAACCTTAGGCAGTTTTCCTCCGAAGGCTTTTATCCTTTCAATTTCCTCCTCAAGCTCATCCTTGTCAACCTCCTCATTAACAAGGAATCTGCTGTCACCCGGATCAACAATCCTTCTTTTCTTAAGCATTTGTCTGATTATTATTTCAAAATGCTTATCATTTATATCAACACCTTGAAGCCTGTAAACCATCTGAACCTCTTTGAGAAGGAATTTTTGCAACTCGTCAATTCCCTTAACTTTCAGAATCTCTTCTGGTATGGGGGTTCCGTCCGTTAAAGGCTCTCCCGCCTCAACATAATCATTTTCTTTCACAAGCAAGAATTTACCCTTAGGTATAAAGTATTCCTTCTCAAGTCCCGTTTCCTTGTTGTATATAACCACCTTAAAGCCTCTTCCCTTTATCCTTACCTGCCCCTCTATATCCGCCTCTATCCTTTCGGTTATCTTCTGACCCTTTCTGACAATCTGACCGTGTTTTACAAGAATCTTTTCATCAGAAGGAATGGAATACTTCTTAGTCTTTCCTTCTACAGGATTAAAGATGATAACCTCATCCGCATCCTCGTAGATCTTTACATACCCATCTATCTCGGAAATTATAGCCACATTCTTGGGTTTCCTTGCTTCAAAGAGCTCTTCAACCCTGGGAAGACCGCCGACTATATCCCTCACCTTAGCCATCTCCTTGGGAATCCTCGCCAGTATATCTCCAGGTTCTACCCTGAAATCTTTAACAACATAATACTGGTGCTGTATATCCGCCTCCTCAGCTTCTATACAGGTAGGGCAAGAGTGCCACTCAAGTTTTATCTTATCCGTAGGTATGTTGAGGATAGTATTTACCGGCAGGTCATAAGTTAATTCTTTTCCGTCATCCGTGTGTATAACTATCTTGGGTGTATGAAGCATCGCATCCTTGGGTCTCATAAATGAGACTATGGTAGCGGTCTTGCCCGTAAGGGCATCCTTTTCTTCCCTTACGGTAACATCCAGAATTATATCCCTGAGCTCAACCCTTCCACCCTCTTCCGCAATTATGAATGTGTTGAACGGATCCCACTGGGCAAGGGGAGTATCCGCCTCCACCTTCTGCCCTTCCTTAACGAGGATCTTAGCACCGTATGGAACAGCATGTCTCTCAACACTTCTTCCCTCTTCGTCAACAATACCTATTGCACCGTCTCTTGAAACATTAATAATATCTCCCTTCTTAGTTTTTATAAGCTTTATATTAAAGAACTTAACGGTTCCCGCCTCTTCGCTTCTCAACACATCCTGAACCTTCTCCGCGGTAGCAGCACCGCCTATATGGAATGTTCTCATTGTAAGCTGTGTTCCTGGTTCACCTATGGACTGGGCGGCTATTATGCCTACAGCTTCACCTACGGAAACGAGCTTTCTCTGGGACAGATCCCAACCGTAACACATTGCACAGATACCCCTACCCGCTTCGCAGGTAAGGGGTGATCTTACCTTGACCTTTTCTATACCCGCATGCACTATCTTGTCGGCAAGCTTTTCATCTATAACCTCATTCCTCCTCGCTATAATTTCACCAGTGTAGGGGTCCTTAAGATCCTCCGCGAGAACCCTTCCGAATATTCTGTCCCTCAAAGATACCTTCTCCTCACCGCTTTCCACTATGGGTTCCATATCAATTCCCTTCATTGTTCCGCAATCGTGCGTCGTAATAACAATATCCTGTGCAACATCCACCAACCTTCTTGTCAGATACCCCGCAAAAGCTGTCTTAAGAGCTGTATCCGCAAGACCTTTCCTTGCACCGTGGGTTGATATGAAGTATTCAAGAACTGACAAGCCTTCCCTGAAGTTTGCTATAATCGGCGTCTCTATAAACTCACCCGAATGCTTAGCCATAAGTCCCCTCATACCCGCAAGCTGTCTTATCTGATCCCTGTTACCCCTTGCACCGGAATTGGCCATCATGAATATGGGGTTAAAGATACCTGGGTAAGTTTTACCGTTCTCAACCCTTTGACTTTTCTCTATCTCGTCAAACATAGCCTTTGACACTTCATCCGTAGCTTCCGACCATATATCTATTATCTTGTTGTACCTCTCCTTGTTGGTTATAACACCGTTAACATATTGGTTCCATATCTCGTCCGTCTCCTTGAGGGCATCCTCTATCAGCTTTTTCTTTGCGGAAGGAATTTGCATGTCATCAATACCTATTGAAATCCCAGCGTAAGTTGCCATCTTGAATCCGAGCTCCTTAAGATCATCAAGGAATTCTACGGTTCTTTCATTTCCGCATTGTGTATATATCTCATAAATGATCTTGGAAAGCTTCTTTTTATCAACAGGCTCATTAACATACCTGTAGCCTTGGGGCATTATGGAATTAAACAGAACCCTGCCCGGCGTAGTCTCAACCCATTCATTCCCTATTTTTACCCTTATCTTTGCATGTAGATCAACCTTTTTGTTTTCAAGGGCAAGCATAACTTCTTCGGGAGAAGAAAACGCTTTACCTTCCCCCTTTCTGCCTTCTATCATCTGGGTAATGTAATAAACACCGAGAATCATATCCTGAGAAGGCATGGTTATGGGTTTGCCGTGAGCAGGGGAAAGAATGTTTTGAGTTGAAAGCATTAAGACATAAGATTCTATCTGTGCCTCTATACCGAGAGGAACATGAACCGCCATTTGGTCACCGTCAAAGTCCGCATTGTAAGGAGGACACACAAGGGGGTGAAGTCTTATGGCTTTGCCTTCCACCAAAACGGGTTCAAAAGCCTGAATAGACATCCTGTGAAGGGTGGGAGCCCTGTTAAGGAGAACGGGATGCTGTTTTACCACCTCCTCAAGACACTCCCACACCTCAGGTGTTTTCTGCTCCACAAGTTTCTTAGCATTCTTTATGGATGTTGCATATCCTTTTTCCTCAAGTCTTCTGTAAACAAAGGGCTTGAACAATTCAAGTGCCATTATCTTCGGAAGACCGCACTGGTGCATCTTAAGTTGAGGATCAACGACTATAACTGACCTTCCCGAATAATCAACCCTTTTTCCGAGAAGGTTCTGCCTGAATCTACCCTGCTTACCTTTAAGATAATCGGCAAGGGACTTAAGGGGTCTTCCGTTCTGAGTAACAACCTTACCCCTCTTACCGTTGTCTATCAGGGCATCTACAGCCTCCTGGAGCATCCTCTTTTCGTTTCTTATTATTATCTCGGGTGCATCAAGCTCTATAAGTCTCTTAAGCCTGTTATTCCTATTAATCAACCTTCTGTAAAGATCATTCTGATCAGATGTTGCAAATCTTCCCCCGTCAAGGGCAACGAGGGGTCTGAGTTCTGGGGGCAAAACGGGAATAACCTCAAGGATCATCCATTCCGGTCTGTTACCGCTCTTTATAAAACCTTCTACGAGCTTGAGGGTTTTAAGAGTTTTATTCAGCTTTTGCTCATAAACCTCTTTAACAACGGTTGCCCTTATGTCCTCTTTTATCTTTTCAAATATGGGTATGTCACTCTTCTTTTTCCTTACATTGGAGTAGTAGGTTACTATAGCCTCCTTACCTGTCATATAATTTTCATCCTTTTCCTCAGAGGCTATCTCTCCCGTTTCCACATTCAGATATAGTTCTCCTCTGATAAGACCGTGAATAGCCTCTTCAAGGGATTTATTTTCAGGAAGGACAAAGCTTACACCGTAGTTTCTGAAATCGTTGGCTATGGTTTTTATGATCTTTTCGTACAGTTTCTTGTATTTTTCTTCTACTTCCGGACCGAGATCCTCAAAGGAAAGACTGTAAGGCTTTATAAGATTCCTTAGTTTTTCCGCATATTTTTCAAGATCAAGTTCCGATAATACCTTCTTTATAATTTCCGCTCCTATTCCCGCCTCATATTTATGTTCAACACTAAAGGCATACTGGCTTTCATAAGTCTCTTCGTCAACAACATGCAACCTTACAAAGGTGGTAGTGGTACCGTCGTTGAGGGGTATGGTGTCTTCCGCTTCCTCAAACTCCTGTTCCTCACCCTCGCCCGGATACTCAATAACGAGGTAGGACTCAAAGTATATCACCCTTTCCGCATCCCTTGAAGACAATCCGAGCAAGGTACCTATCTTTGAGGGCGTACTCTTTGTAAACCATATATGGGCAACTGGTGCGGCAAGTTCTATATGACCCATCCGCTCCCTTCTAACATAAGAGGTGGTAACTTCAACACCGCATCTGTCACATATTGTACCTATGTAACGCTTTCCTCTGTATTTACCACACAGACACTCATAATCCTTTATAGGTCCGAATATTCTTGCACAGAATAGACCATCCTTCTCGGGTTTCAAGGTTCTATAGT
>JALWBR010000038.1 GCA_027037055.1 Aquificales bacterium
CCATATCTACCGCAAAGATAGAAGAACTTGTTGTAGAGTTAAAAAAGAGGGTTACCATCATTATAGTAACCCATAATATGCAACAGGCTGCAAGGGTTTCCGACTACACAAGTTTTATGTATATGGGCGAGCTTATAGAGTTTGGTTCAACGGAGAAGATATTTACGAAACCCGAGAATAAACTTACGGAAGATTACATAACAGGAAGATTCGGTTAACTTTTCCTTTCCTCAATTATAAACCTTAAAGGAGAATTTAAAATTTTTGTGTATTCCCGGAATTTCCGTTCAAAGAATTTAAGATAGTTCTGTTTCCATCCCTCCCTGTAATTTGTTATAAGCACAAAAGTAGGTGGTTTTACCGCCTTTTGAAAGGCAAAGAATACTTTAACTTCCTTATTTTTATACATGGGAGGTTTCTTTTCTCTCAGTATTTTTCTTATGGCATTGTTTACCGCTGATGTTTTAAGCTTTTTGGTAAAATCATTGTAAACTTCCACAGCGCTTACCAGTATATTATCCACATTTTCACCCTTCAGAGCGCTTACATAAACAATGGGAGCATATTCAACAAAGAAAAGTTCTTTTCTTACATATTTTATAAGTTCTTCATAAGAACCGTTGCAAAGATCCTTTTTATTTACAACTATTATAAGCCCTTTCTTTCTTCTTTCTATAAGTCCTGCAAGCCTTTTGTCTTGCTTAGTTACACCTTCTGTACAGTCTATGACGAGGCATACTATGTCCGACTTTTCAATTGAATCAAGGGATCTGCCTACCGCAAAAAATTCAACGCCGTACTCAACCCTTGAGGGTCTTCTTATTCCTGCGGTATCAACGAGTAGAAAATCCTTATCCTTCCAATTAAAGGGTATATCTACCGCATCCCTCGTTGTACCCGCTTCTGGTGATACGATAACCCTTTCTTCCTTTAGAAGTGCATTAATCAGGGAAGACTTACCCGTGTTAGGCCTTCCTACGAAGGATATCTTTATATATTCCTTTTTTTCACCGTCTTCCCTTCCTATCCTCCCCGTTATTATATCCAGCAGTTCCGCAACACCCTTACCGTGCTGGGCGGAAATGGGTATGAGGGGCTCAAACCCAAGTCTGTAGTACTCTGACAATACTTTATAGTCAGGATCGCGGTCTATCTTATTTACAACAAGTATTACCTTCTCCCTGTATCTTTGAAGCAACTTTGAAATTTCCTCATCCGTGGAGGTTATTCCCTCCCTTCCGTCAACCATAAATAGTATGACTCCAGCCCTGTCAAGCTCTTTAATAACCTTTTCCCTTATCTTTTGCAGAAACCAATCTTTTTCTTCTGGCACCATGCCTCCTGTATCTACTACGGTGAATTTCTTGTTTTTCCATTCCGCCTCTTCCTCTATAACATCCCTTGTAACTCCGGGAAGGTTGTGTACTATACTTTTCCTTTTCCCAGAGATTTTATTAAAAAGGGTTGATTTTCCCACATTGGGTTTTCCTACTATAACTACCCTGTTTGATTCCATGTTTATTGTATTATAGGGAATTATGAAAGGTGTTATACTGACAGGCTTCGGAGGAACGGAAAAGCTTGAGTACAGGGAGGATATAAAGGAACCACCTTTAAAGCCTGGGTATGTACTCGTAAGGGTAAAAGCGGTTGCCCTTAATCATCTTGACCTCTGGGTGAGGATGGGGGCTTTAAGCATAAAACCCGAGCTTCCGCACATACTCGGCTCGGATATAAGCGGTGTTGTAGAGAAGGTGGGAGAGGGAGTTGATGGAATACAGGAAGGGGAGGAGGTTATTATTATCCCTTCTCTGTCCTGCGAGAGGTGTTATGAATGTCAAAGGGGTGATGATAATCTTTGCAAATCTTATGATATTATCGGTTTGAGAAGTAAGGGCGGATATGCGGAATTTATAAGCGTGCCTTCAAGAAACATAATAAGAAAGCCTCCCAACCTTTCCTTTGAGGAGGCATCAAGCTATCCACTTACTTTCTTAACTTCGTGGAATGCGGTAGTTACAAAGGGAGGATTGAAGGCGGGACAAACATTATTCGTATGGGCGGGATCCTCTGGCATAGGTGTGGCTTCCATACAGATAGGAAAACTTCTGGGTGCTACAGTTATAACAACCGCAGGCACCGAGGAGAAGATGAGGAAATGTAAAGAAATAGGGGCTGATTATGTTTTTAATCATTACACCCAAGATGTTGTAAGGGAGGTTTTGTCCCTTTTTCCTGAGGGAGTTGATGTTGTTGTTGATCATGTAGGTGAGAAGACCTTTGACAGGAGTATATCAATACTAAGGAAGGGAGGTGTTCTTTCCTTTCTCGGAACTACGACAGGAGACAGGGGAGGATTCAGCTTGAGGTATGCCTTCCTTAGGCAAATAAGTTTAAAGGGTGTTTATATGGGCAGAAGATCGGATCTTTTTACAATAACCGAATTGTTCTCCGCGGGTAAGTTTAAACCGATTATTGATAGAATATTTGATCTCAAAGAGGCAAGACATGCCCATAAGTATCTTGAAGATTCAAGGCATTTCGGGAAGATCGTATTGAAGGTAAGTTGATGGAAAAATTTGAAGAATGGTTCGGACTGCCTGAGGTTAAAAACAGGCTTATTGATTGGGAATACACCCGCAGAAAATTCTTCCAGTTTATAGAAAAGCATCCAAATAAGGAGAGGATATCATCTTACCTTAACAAAAGGAGATTTATGTTGCTTCTTGATCTTCTGGATAAGTCCGCGTGTATAAGTAGATTTCTCTTGTCTCACCCTGAAGACTTTGAGCCTACCATAGACAGACTTTGGTACAGGATTAAGAGCAAGGAGGAGTATCTAAGAGAGATAAAGGAGGTTGTAGGAGAAAACGAAGAGGATGCAATTATTTCCGAAAAGCTTGCCTATTACAGACACAGAGAACTGATGAGGATCTTTTCAAAAGAAATACTGAATGTTATGCCTCTTGAAGATATACTTAGGGAATATTCCTACCTCGCGGATGCCCTTCTTGAATTTGCATATTTGATAGCTATTGATAGGGCAAGATCACGGTACGGTACACCCTTAGATGAAAAGGGCAGAGAGGCTAAAGGAGCCATTATAGGTCTCGGCAAGCTTGGAAGCGAAGAGCTTAACTATTACTCCGACATAGATATCATGTTTATATATTCATCGGATAAGGGGAAGGCGGGTAATCTATCTCTTCCTGAGTTTTTCTCAAAGGTATTTGAACATGTTGTTAGGCTCCTAACCTCAAATACGAGGGAGGGTGTACCTTACAAGGTAGATCTTGATCTCAGACCCTTCGGAAAAATGGGTGCCATAGCGGTTTCGCTGAGAACAGCGGAGCTTTATTATGAATCTTACGGCAGGACATGGGAGAGGTTTGCCCTTCTTAGGGCAAGACCTGTGGCGGGAGACGGGGAGCTCGGAAGTAAATTTATGAAAGAGGTAGTTGATCCCTTTGTTTACAGAAAATCGGTTGATTACAGTGTTATAGAGGAGATAAGGTTTATAAAGTCAAGGATAGATGCTGAGGCAAAGGGAAGGGTATTAAAGGATTTTGATGTTAAAAAGGGAAGGGGAGGTATAAGGGAACTTGAGTTTGCGGTTCAGACCCTTGTTCTTCTTTTAGGGGGCAGATTTCCCTTTTTAAAGGAGGGGAACACCTTCAGGGCTATATGGAAACTGCACCAGAAGGGTGTGTTTTCCTCTGAAGAGGTTGCTTTCTTGGAAGAAGCTTATACCTTCTTGAGGAAGCTTGAACACAGGATTCAACTTTTGGGATGCATACAGACTCAGAGACTTCCTGCTAAGGATATGGAACCCGTTGCGAAGGCTATGGGTATGAATAGGGAGGAATTCGCAGAAAAATTGGACAATTATAGGAACGGTGTATTTGAAATATTCAAAGGGGTTTTATCCGCAAAGAGGGAGGAAGAACATGATCCCTTAAGTGAAGCCATACTGAGTATGGATAGGGTTGCGGGGGAGGAATTGCTTAAAGATAAAGGGTTTAAAAATCCTTCCCGTGCTTTTACTCTCTTCTGTTCCTATATTCACGGTAAGCCTGGTTTGAGGCTGTCGGAGGAAGAAAGAAGGAAGCTTATGGACAGGATACCTTTTATCGTTGACGCTCTGTCTTCAAAGGCAAATCCGGACGAAGCCCTTGCCAATCTTGACAAGCTTATATCAAGTTATAACGGCAAATACATAATAAATTCGGACAGATATAAAGATCTGATAAATTTCCTTGCGGATGTGTTTTCCTTATCTTCCTATCTGTCAACAATCATAGGAAGATACCCTGACCTGCTTGAGGATGTTCTGACACTCTATCAGGATTTTCCTTCAAAGGAAGACATAGTTTCTGAACTTGAAAAGTATAAGCTTTCTTTGGGTCTTTCCTCGGAGGATGTTCTCAGAAGGCTTAAAAGGGTATGGGAGGTAAGAATAGGGCTTGTTTATTTGATGAAGGCGGAGGAAGAGTACAGAAAGCTTATAAGATTTTTTGAATCCCTTACCCTACTTGCGGATGTTGTTATGGAGGAAGTTTGGAGGCTTCATGAAATGGAGAAGATGCCCACCCTAATGCTATCCTTAGGCAAGTACGGTAGCAGGGAACTTAACTTCGGCTCAGACCTTGACTTGGTTTTTGTAGCGGGTGATAAGGGAGATAGGGAAAATATAAGTTCTAATGTCCAGAACATAATAAGGTTTATTACACGTCATACATCTGAAGGGTATCTTTACGATGTGGATGTGAGGTTGAGACCCATGGGTTCAAAGGGTGAAATATCACCTTCCCTTAGTTTTTATAAGACCTACTTTGAAAATCAGGCGCGGGTGTGGGAGAGATTTGCTTGGACAAGGGCAAGATATATAGCGGGCGATGAAGAGCTTTACGAAGAATTTGAATCCATCCTTCAAGATTTTCTTTTCGGTAAACCTGTGGGAAGGGCTGAGCTAAAAGAGATGTATGACATCAGAATGAAGCTTGAGGAGAATGCTTTCAGGAAAAAAGGGTTCATAGATTTAAAGGCTGGAAAAGGTGGACTTATGGATGCGGAATTTATCGTCCAATATCTTGTTTTGAAGGAAAAGATAAGGGAGCCTTCTATTATCAAGGCTATGGATGTGTTGAAGGAAAAGTATGCCTTTGTGAAAGATCTTAAGGATATATATATGTTTTTAAGATTGGTTGAAACAAAATTGAGGCTCTCAAAGGAAAGGGGCACTTCTGTTATATCACCAGCTGATAAAGCTGTTATAGCATCTTCCTTGAATATGGAAGAGGGGGAATTTTTAAAGCTATTAAATGAAAGGATGGAAACCTTGCGGGGGATATTCCTTTCACTCTTTAATTAAATATTAGTGCTTTGCCTTATCTTTACCGCAAGTCTGCTTTTTTCTTTAAGCGTTTCCGGATCTATAAATTCGTGGGCTATTGAATATAGTAGGTTGTTTTCTTTCTTTAAATGATCTTCAAGTTTTGCACCCAAGCTGTGAACCGCGGAGAATATTTTCGGTTTATTCCCTTCAAGTATGAGGTTGTTGATTTCTTTAAGGAGGGTTTTTATCTCCTCGTGTTCTTTCAGAATAAGCTGCAGGGAAGTGGCAGATGTACCCATTTTTTTAACAAGTTCCGGGAAAAGAAGTTCTTCTTCTTCCCTCAGATGAATCA
The DNA here is from genome assembly GCA_027037055.1 of Aquificales bacterium. Lineage (GTDB taxonomy): Bacteria > Aquificota > Aquificia > Aquificales > Aquificaceae > WFWF01. The sequence goes on from JALWBR010000038.1 coordinate 5,688, forward strand.
ATATTTCTTTGTTGAGCTCTTCAAATAGTTTTTTCAATGCATCAATGTTATCAAGGGTTTCAACCACATCATACAACCTTTCTATCTTTGCATTTATTCCGCTGTGTTCCTCATATAACCTTTCTACCAAATTCATATCATTACTCCTCGTATATAAAATATATCTTATCCTTAAATAAGCAAAGGTAATTGTACCAAAATGTTATAATATTCGGTAGTCCCCGTAGCTCAGCAGGATAGAGCGCGAGATTCCTAATCTCGAGGTCGGCGGTTCGAGTCCGCCCGGGGACGCCATTTCAAAAGTTCTGTATCAGAACTGAAAAGCTCAAGACTTCCCTGAGGGCTTTTAAAGATATTACTATGTCTGGGAAAGAAACCTTTTTTGCATACTTCCAGAGTTCTAAAGTTTCAAGATAAACATTGTCCTCTAAATAAACTTGTTCAAGTGTTAAAAAATCCTCCAATATTTCTATAATTTCCTCTTTTTTCTTTTTATACATATGTCTTTTGCTCATTAAAACATATACGCACTCAATTATTACTTCTCCGCATATATAAACACCTTCGCTTTCTATAATTTCTCTAACTTTCTCAGATTTTTCTTTATCATCTTCTGTTAGGAACCTAAGTAATGCTGAGGTATCAAGCGCTTTCATTGGGATTAATTTTAAACTTAAATTTAATTAAAATAAATGCCTTTTCAGTGCAATCATTGACATTAATTGTCAAGCAAGTAAATTATTAAAAGGATGAAAGGAATTAGAGCCAAAGGGAAGAAACAGGGTTTTGTTGGTAGGGTGAAAATTTATGGAAAAGGAACATTGAACATTCCTAAGGAAGTGCTTGAAATTTTGGGTGTGCACAGCGGTGAAGAGCTAATAATTTCTGCAAAAGAAGGTATGGTTGAACTAAGGAAACCTAAAAGCATAAAAGATCTTATTGGTAGTTTGAAGGGCTTAGAGATTGATGAAAAGGATGTAAGGAAGGTGAAAGAATATGCATATTATGGTCTCAGGAATGCTCTTGCTGACGCTTATGAATTTTTTGAAGACCTTAAGGGTGGAGTACCCTATGGAGGTGGCTTTATAGTGGGAGAGAGTCACGGTAAAGTTTATCTTCAAATTGAGAAAGGGGATTTGAGAAAAACCATACATTTTTCTTATATGGAGCTTCCGCTATATCCGAACGGATTAATGACTATAGAGGGTGGTATAAAGGAGTTTCTTGAGGAGGAGAAGGATAGGAGAATGGTAGATGGGAACAAAAAAATAATAAGAGAAGCTCTTATGGACTTAATCAATATTGAGGAATTTGGGGAAAATGGTTTTGTTTTGATCGTTGAACCTGAATTTTCACGAAAGGAAATGGCTCTTCTGGGGGTTATTGTTGAGAAAATAAGATTTCTCTCACTCCTCTCCCGGTTCTCTTAAAAGCATTTCCCTTATAACCTTGTGTAAATCTTCACCTTCCACCACCACCTTGTAAACCGCTTCGCTAACTGGGGCGTAGATATTTTTCTCCTTTACTATGGAGTGTACCGCTTTGACTGTTTCAATTCCCTCAACGGTCTGATTGAGTTCCTTAAGGATCTCTTCCTTTGTCTTACCCTTTGCGAGCATGAATCCGAAGGTTCTGTTTCTGGAAAGATCAGAGGAAGCGGTAAGGAAAAGATCACCTGCTCCTGAAAGACCGTAAAATGTTTTTTCTTCCGCACCCAAAGAGACCCCTATCCTTGCCATCTCTTTTAGTCCCCTCGTTATAAGGGATGCCCTTGCATTGTTTCCGAATTCCAACCCGTCCGATATACCGCATGCTATGGCTATAACATTTTTCAGTGCTCCGCCCAACTCTACCCCCTTTAAGTCTTTGCTCCTATACACCCTAAAGGTTTCCGCATTAAGTTCCTTCTGGATTATCTTAGCCCTTTCTTCATCTTCCGAGGCAAGCACGAGGGCTGTAGGAAGACCCTTTAAAACTTCCACCGCAAAAGAGGGACCAGACAGTACAAATATTCTTGCACTTTTAAAGAAACCCTTTATAATATCCGAAATAAGTTTCTTAGTCTTTACATCAATACCTTTTGATGCTATTATCACATCCTTGTTATTAAGATCCATATTTTTCACCGATTCTTCTATAACCTGAGTCGGTAATGCACATATTATCCTTTCTGAAAAGTTCTCCGCTTCCTTTATATCCGTTGTGCCCTTTATGTTTTCGTTAAGTTTGAAATCTTCTATATAGGGGTGTAGTCCTCTGTTTATCCTTTCTACGGCGCTTTTGTTTATATCATATACAAGCACATACGCACCTTTCCTTGAAAGGTGAACCGCAAGGGCTGTGCCCCATCTTCCACCGCCAAGGATGGTATATCTCATTATGAAAATTATATCCACAACTTCTTTTATCCGCTTGAGTGAAGATATTACCGCGGTTTGTGTTGGGCAAAGCATCCAGTCTTGATTGTGTGTTGTCAAAAAAGTAATTTGCAAGACTGAAAAAATAGGACTTATCGTCAAATTTCTCCTAAATTTTTGCCGACTATTACCTATTTATTTAGATTAGAATTATCAATATAGGAGGTAGGTATGCCGGGGAAACTTCTGTTTGACTCTCCCGACCATAAGGTGTATATGTTTGACGAGCTAACGCCTGCCAGTGCGGTGCAGTCAAATCAGTTCCTCATAGTTCACAGGGGAGAGGGTGTACTGCTTGACCCCGGGGGACATAAAGTATTTGCAAAACTGCTCTCTGATATATCAAGCTATATCCCGCCCAATAATGTTAAGTATATCTTTCTTTCCCATCAGGACCCAGATATAGTTGCATCACTTAACGGCTGGCTTATGACCACAGGGGCGGATGCTTTTATTTCAAAGCTGTGGATGAGATTCCTTCCCCATTTCGGTTTGGACAGCCAGTTAGAAGGAAGACTTCACCCCATTGATGATAAGGGAACAATCTTTGATCTTAACGGTTGTACACTTTATATACTTCCTGCTCATTTCCTTCACTCCCCGGGTAACTTCCAGATTTATGATCCAGTAGGTAAGGTTCTATTCTCTGGAGATTTGGGGGCTTCTCTTGGGATTGATTATTACGAGGTATCCGACTTTGAATCCCATAAGAAGTATATGGAATTTTTCCATAGAAGATATATAGCTTCTGGGAAGGTTTGTAAGCTGTGGGCAAGGATGGTCAGAAGCCTTGACATAAACATCATAGCTCCTCAGCACGGAGCTATCTTTAAAGGAAGGGAGATGGTAGAGAAATTTATAAATTGGATTGAAAATCTTGAGTGCGGGGTTGATCTGCTCGGAGAGTCAAACTATAAGGTACCCTCTTAAAGGGTGAAGTCCGCCCCGAGATATGTCTTTCTGACCTGCTCGTTTTTAACGACTTCCGAAGGAGAACCCTCCGCTATTATTTCACCCTCTGAAATTATATAAACCCTGTCCACAAGTTTTATTGTCTCCCTCACATTGTGATCGGTTATAAGAACTCCTATATTCTGGTGTTTAAGATCCGTTATGATTGTTCTTATTTCCTGAACAACTATAGGATCAAGACCTGCAAAGGGTTCATCAAGGAAGAGAAACCTCGGGTTGGAAATAAGGCTCCTCGCTATCTCAAGCCTTCTCTTTTGTCCACCCGATAGGCTTCCTGCCCTTTGATTCCTTAAGCGGGATATGCCGAAATCTTCAAGGAGGGTTTCTGCTTTGGCGATTAGCTCTTCACGGCTCTTTTCAAAAAATTCAAGGAATATAAGCAGATTTTCCATTACTGTCAGATCTTCAAAAAGGGTGTGTTCTTGGGGCAGAAAGGATATGCCCTTCCTTGCCCTTTGGAATGGTGGTAGATGTGTTATGTCTTCTCCGTCTAAGGTTATATTTCCTTCATCAATCTTTATAAACCCTATTATTGAATTAAAAAGGGTTGTTTTACCTGCTCCGTTCGGTCCGAGAAGACCCACAACCTCTCCCCTTTCAACGAACATGGATATACCTTTAAGGATGTACCTTCCTTTAACGGACTTTTTAATATTGCTTATATTTAGCATTGTTTTATAATTATAAAGCTCTATGTTCAAGAATCCCGTTTATATTCACGGCTATGCTTTTTCATCAAAGATTTTCAAGGACTTTGTTGGCATTAAAATAGATCTGCCTTTTCACGGTAAATCCATCCTGCCCTATAAGGATTTCACTTCCCTTGCTAAAACCCTCGGTTTGACTTTACCCTGCAGGCACGATATTATAGGCTGGTCCATGGGGGCATCTCTATCTCTGTTGATAGCTTTTTTATTCCCTTCAAAGGTTAACAGATTAATATTGATAGGTGCAACACCTCATTTTTCTAAGGCATGGAAAAGATCAAGAATAGAGGCGTTTTTAAAGGGGATGAGTGCGGGGAAAAATGACTTTATTGAAAAATTCCGTATTACCGCTTTTGGCAAGCCCTTCTGGGATAGTATGGATATTAAGGGATCTTACAAATTGTTGAGAGATTTTATAGAAATTGACCTTACTCCTGTCATTCCGTATATTAGCAAGGAGGTTGTTATTGTACACGGCGTAGGTGATCCTATAGTTCCCGTAAAAGAGGCTTTTAAACTTGCTAACTTGTTGAAAAACGCTAAATTAAGAATTCTGCCTGGAGGTCATTTCCCTGTAAAAGATGAAAAAGATCTTATCTCTGCGGTTTTCTAAGGCTGTCTATACATACAATAAGTGGGCATTACCCCAGAGGGAATCCGCCCTTGTTCTATCTTCTCTCCTGACGGGGATAAGCGGTAAGATTCTTGATGTGGGGTGCGGTACGGGATTTGTGGCTGAAAATCTTGAGTCTTCCGATATTGTTGGTGTTGATATATCCCTTCCTATGTCGGTGTATTTCAAGGAGAGGTTCGGGAAGGCTGTTGTAGGTGATTGTGAATATCTCCCTTTCAAGGACAATAGCTTTGATTGGGCTGTTAGTAACTTCGTTCTACATTGGACGGATGTAGGCAAGTCTCTCGGGGAGATGATAAGGGTTTCAAAAAAGGGTGTTGGGGTTGCCATCCCCGTAGGCGGAAGCGTGGAAGTTTTCGGTTTCCCGTTCCCTAAGGCAGACGGGGTGTTTGATATCCTAATTTCTTGCGGATGCAGGATAGACAGATGGTTTATCAAGGACATTGATGTACCCTACAGGGGTTGGGATATATTGAGATTTTTCCATTATACGGGTACTTCTTACAATCCGCGGGGTAATATTACCTTTTCAAGGCATAAACTTGAGGAAAGAATAAAAGATATGACAAGTTTATATTTTAGGGTACTTTTCTTTTTGTGTAAAATTAAATCATGAGGAGGAAAATATATATGCCACTTCTTTTTTCCGTTCTCATTGTCCTCCTTCTTGGATTTTACAGTTGTACGGCAAAGCCCGCCAATGGTGAAACGGAGGGGGAAGTATTACAAGATAAAGAAAGGAAGGAAGAGGTAGTAGAAGAAACGGTCATTGCGGGAAATTCGGTACTGGCACGCTTTGAGAAGGAGCTTACCGAGATTGTAAGGAAGGTTTCACCCTCTGTGGTTACTATATTTGCAACTCAGGAAGCAAGGGACGGGTTCTTTGATGATTTTGATTTTCCCTTTCCTTTTCCTTTTGATGTTCCGCGCAGGAGAAGATCGTTAGGTTCGGGTGTAATAGTTAAATACGATGAGGATAAGAATGTATTTTATATACTTACGAACAACCATGTTGTGCAGAATGCGGATGTTATCAGGGTAAGTTTTGACAGACATACGGAAAAAAGGGGAAAGCTTGTCGGAAGAGACCCTAAAACTGATATAGCGGTTATTGAGGTTGATGCAAAGGGAATAAGTAATCCCAAGGGTAGAATAGCTAAGCTGGGAAATTCGGACAAGGTAAGGGTGGGTCAGATAGTAATAGCGATAGGCAATCCTTACGGGCTTGAGAGGACTGTTACTGTAGGTGTCGTTTCCGCCCTGAGAAGGAGTATAGGCATAACCCAGTATGAAAACTTTATACAGACGGATGCTCCTATAAATCCGGGCAATTCCGGAGGTCCCCTGATTAATATAAGGGGAGAGGTTATAGGTATAAATACAGCCATAGTAGCTGAGGGACAGGGTCTCGGTTTTGCTATACCCATAAACCTTGCCAAATGGGTTATGGAACAGCTAATAGAAAAGGGTGAGGTTGTAAGAGGATGGCTCGGCGTTATCATTCAGGAGATAACGCCAGAGATTGCGGAAGCCATAAATGTTAAGGAAGGTATCCTTATAGCCCAGGTTATGAAGGACAGCCCTGCGGAAAAGGCGGGCTTGAAAGTTGGTGATATAATAATAGAACTTAACGGTAAGAAGATAGATAGTGTCAGGGATTTACAACTTAAAATAATGAAGACCCCTCCCGGAACTGAGGTCAGCCTAACTATCCTGAGAAAGGGTAAAAAGAAGGTTATAAAAGTTAAGGTAGGCAGGTTACCGGAGAGGAAAGTAAAGGTTTATGATAAGGAGCAGGGTAAGGATCTTGGTATCAATATAAGAAACCTAACACCGGAAGAGAAGGCAAGGTTGGGACTTGAAGGGGGTGTAAGGGTAATAGCGGTGGCTCCTGGCAGTCTTGCATACTACAGTGGTCTTAGACCGGGTGACATTATCATATCCGTCAACAATAAATTCGTTGAGGATGTTGACGAATTTATATCTATGGTGGAGGATTTGAAGGATGCGGGTCGCAGTAAAGCCCTTTTACTTGTAAGGAGGGGAGATACAAACATATACCTTGTTTTAAGGTTGAGGTGATGTCATGCTTTCAGATACGGAACAGGAACTTATTAATCAGTATTTAAAAAAGATTGCTAAAATTCCTCTGCTTACGCCGGAGGAGGAAAAGGAGCTTGCCTACAGGGCAAGGAAGGGGGACAAGGAAGCACTGCAGAAGCTTGTTGAATCAAATTTAAGATTTGTTATAAGTGTTGCAAAGCAGTATATAGGTTACGGGCTACCCCTTTCCGAGCTTATAGCTGCGGGTAACTTGGGTCTTCTTGAGGCGGTCAAGAGGTTTGATCCGGACAGGGATGTAAAGTTTATCTCTTACGCTGTTTGGTGGATAAGACAGGCAATAATGCAGGCTCTATCTCAACAAACTGGGGCTGTAAGAATTCCCTTGAAACAGTCTCACCTTATAAGTAGGGTCAGTAATGTTTATAACGAGCTTGTCCGTCAGCTTGAAAGGGAACCTACCCCGGAGGAGGTGGCTGAAAAACTCAGCAAAGATATTATAGCCAAGGAGCTTTCTAAGGAGTTGGGCAGACAGCCTACGGAAACGGAGGTTGAGGAGGTTTTTAAAAAGGAAGGTTACAAGATCTCTCCCCAAGAGGTGGAAAAGTGTTTACAGGTTTGCAGGATACCCCTTTCCCTTGATGTACCCGTGGGGGAGAATGAAGACACATTCTTTATTGATTTCCTTACAAAGCACGGAACCGCGGAAGTAGAGGAAACCATAGTTAGGGAGGCTATGAGCAAAGAAATATACGATATACTTGAAAAACTTCCAGAAAAGGAAAGACGGGTTATAGAACTAAGATTCGGCCTTAAGGGGGAAGAACCCAAAACCCTCAGGGAGATTGGGGAGATCCTGGGAGTTTCACGGGAGAGGGTAAGACAGCTTGAAACAAGGGCTTTAAGAAAGCTCAGAAGCCTTGCTATGAAAAGACACTTGAAAGATTTTTTAAGTTAAAAACGGAGGTGGCGGTATGGACAGGAGGAGCTTTCTAAAATTTGCGGGCATCTCCGCGGGTTTGTTTATAGGGGGTGTTTCTTTCGGTAAGGGTTCAATAAATCTTCCGAAGCCTTCTCCCAAATCTCCGCGGGTTATCGTTATAGGGGCGGGATGGTCCGGACTTACGGTTGCAAAATATATTAAGAAGGGGAACCCGTCCGTAGATGTTGTCCTTATTGATAAAAGGGCTCACTTCTTTTCCTGTCCAGTGAGCAACCTGTGGCTTGTTGACATAGTTCCCCTTGAGATGCTTGTTCACAGCTATCTTAAAGCTGCGGATACATACGGCTACCACTTCTTACAGGCTACCGTGATTGATATAGATAGAAACAAGAGGAAGGTTTATACGGATAAAGGTGTGATTGACTACGATTTCCTTGTCCTTGCTCCCGGTATAGACTACGATTATGGAAGATGGAACATTAAGGATCCTAAGGAGCTTGAGATAGCAAGAACAAAGTATCCTCCAGCTTTTATACCGGGATCGGAACACATTTATCTTAAGAAGAAAATACACAATTTTGAAGGGGGCGAGTTTGTAATAACCGTTCCGCCCGGTCTTGATTACAGATGCATACCGGGTCCCTATGAGAGGGCTACCCTTATAGCATGGTTCTTTAAGAAGAACAAGGTTAAGGGCAAGGTTATACTTGTGGATCCTCACTCGGATCCTCCCGTTAAGGCAAAAGGCTTCCATTATGCGTGGGAGAAAATTGTTAATGGTTATATTGATTACTACCCCAACGCGGATATAAAGTATGTGGATGTTATTAACAGGAAGGTGAGGACGGAAGCTTACGGAGATATAGACTTTACAGACGGCAACATATATCCGCCTTGTAGAGTGGCTGATATTGTCTATAAAATAGGGGGTGTGAAGAAAGGGGAGAGGTGGGCTAATATAGACCCCCTAAGGTACAACCTTATAGGGGATGAGCGTGTTTTTGTTTCTGGAGATGCAAGGAATCAACCTTTTTCAAAAAGCGGTAATACCGCAGCAACAGAGGCAAAATATATAGCGAGGAGGGTTCTCGCCTCAATAGCGGGCAGGGATATTCCCTATAAGCCTCCCATAACCCTCTGTTACTCCGCGGTTGATGAAAATAAGGCGGTGTGGGTAAGATTGACATATAAGTACGAGAAAGGACAGTTCAGTTTTGCAAGGGTCAGAACGGATGAAAATCCTTCCCAAAAAAACTTTAAGGCTTATATGGCATGGGCTAAAGCCTATTACAAGGATATGCTTGCTGCGGATTGATGAACAGGAGAGATTTCCTTAAAACTTGCGGTTTAATGGGCTTATTAATAGAAGGTAAAATAGCCTTTTCCCATTCTCCATCCGAAATAAGTTTCAAGGGAAGGGTTCCTTTAAAGAGAGAAGACGGAAGACCCTTTAATATTAAAGATGTGAAAAGATATGAACCTTATATCTTCTTTTATCCTTACACTTCAACACCCTGTATCCTCGTTGATGTGGGTAAGAAGGCGGAAGGGGGTATAGGTAAGGGTAACAGTATAGTTTCCTTTTCCCTTATCTGTTCCCATCAGTGGGCTTTCCCCACTCCCTCCGAGACCTTTATAACTTACTACGGTCCTGATGAGACTTCCTTGGTTGATAGGGGGAATGTGATTCAGTGCTGTGTACACATGTCCGTCTTTGATCCCTTGAAAGGTGGAGAGGTTATTGACGGACCCGCGGATTATCCCCTTGCAAGGATTCTGCTTGATACCGATAGGGAAGGAAACCTTTATGCGGTGGGTGTGGAGGGTAAGGATCAATTCTCGGAATTCTTTCAAGCTAACCGCTCTACACTTAAAAGGCTCTACGGTTCACTTCAAAAGGCAAAGGAGATAGTTAAAGAAAGCAGGGTTATGAGACTGAAGTATTATACAAAGGAAGAGATAAAATGTTGATTACGAGATAAGGGTAAGTCCTTTCTTCTTGGCTGTCAGTACAGCCCTTTGGTATTCATCGTAACTTATCCTTCTGTTTATCTCCTTATATTTGTAAGCCTTGTAAAAGGGTCTGTACTGATCCATGATGTTAACGGCGGTGTTGGGGGATAGATCTTTTAGGAAATCAAGTATTTTTTCCGTTGATTCATCCATCTCGGGAAGTATAAGATGTCTGATAAGAAGCCCTTTATAAGCTATACCCCTCTCATCCGTTTTCAAGTCGCCCACCTGTTTGTACATCTCTTTGATGGCATCTTTTGCAACGGACGGATAGTCTTTTACCTTTGAGTATGTTTCTCCGTCTTTCTCTCTCCAGTATTTAAAATCCGCAAGGTATATGTCAACTATTCCTTCAAGTAGTTTTAAAGTTTCAAGGGAATCATAAGAAGAAGTATTGTAAACTATGGGTATTTTTAATCCCTTTTCTACTGCGATAAGGAGTGCTTCAAGAATCTGGGGCACAACATGGGAGGGTGTAACGAGATTTATGTTGTGACAACCCGCCTCTTGAAGATAGAGCATAATATGTGCAAGCTCTTCCGGAGACTTTTCCTCACCCTCTCCAAGCTGGCTTATCGTATAGTTTTGACAGTAAACACACTTCATGTTACAGTAGGAGAAAAATATGGTTCCGCTTCCATTAAAACCCCTTATGGGAAACTCCTCTCCCAAGTGGGGAAAGAAGGAGGAAACTATTACATATCTGCCGGTTTTACACTTTCCCTTCTCACCCTTAAATCTGTTAACCCCGCATTTGTGCGGACATACCCTACACTCTTCAAGCATGGAGAGGGCTTTCTCCACCCTCTCCTTAAGTACACCAGATCTGTAAAGATCAATATAAGAGGGAAGTTTTAGCATCAAGGTGATTGAGGTACTTTTATAACTATAAACTCAACCCTCCTGTTAGTCAACCTACCTATGGGATTATCATTTGTCTCTATATATCTCTCTTTACCAAAGCCCACAATATCTATCTTGTTTTCGGGTACACCCTTGCTTACAAGATATCTCTTAACACTTTCAGCCCTTTTATGGGCAAGTTTAACATTGTACTCCTTAGGACCTATGTTATCGGTGAATCCTTCTATCCTTATCCTGAAGTATGGATTTTCCTTTATGGTTTTTACAACCTCGTTAAGGATGGGTATATATTCACGCTTTATATTGTACTTGTCAAAATCAAAATGAATTCTTGCGGTTATCTTCAGGGGTTCCTCAACGGGTTCTTTTTTCTTTATCTCCTCCTTGACGGGGGTAGGAGGTTCTACCTTTATCTCCCTTTGTGTTACCTTTATCTCCTCCGCTTCCCTTTTCTCCGCTTCCCTCTTCTTCTTAATTGACTCTGGTACTTCTACTGTAGGAGTCTTTCCTGTATAACATTCAAGGCCATTCTCTATGGCGATCTTTACCTTTCCTTCCGCTTTAAGACTTTCCGTGTTTGCCTCATTAAAAAATTTGAGTACCAAAGCGGGATTGGGATTTTCAAGACTTATTTCATATACGAGGGCGTCATAGAAGGCTTCCGCCCTGCCGAGCTCTACGGGTGCACATCTCTCCCCCTTGTTTTTGCGGGCAAAACTTATCCTCTGGGTAAGATTATAAAGATCCACATTTAGCTCTTTAGCTTTCTTTACAAGCTCACCGAATTCTTCTTGGCTCCTTATGTCAATGGGGGTTAGCTTCTCTTCACCTTCGTAAACAGCGCTTATGGCAAGGGATGCGAGGTTCATTGTTCTTATGGCGAATATCTTGGAACCTATATCATCAACTTCCGCGGCAAGCTCCGCGGATATAAGCTTATAGGACCGTGCCTTTGAATAAAGGTAAGGAGCCTTTTCATCAGCCTCAATGTCATAAGCTTTTTTGACAGCTTTTTGTGCTTCATCAATACCTTGGGTTACCCTGAAGTTGTACCCCTTTCCAAACACCGTCAGGGAAAAGGACAGTAACAAGCACAAAATTACGGTTCTCATTACAGCTCCCTCCATAATACTATCATCGTCAGCATATAATTTAATTTAACATGGAGGTAGAAAAATGGTCAGATATTTGTGCTTAATCGTATTCACCATTTCGTTTATTAACCTCGGATTTTCAAAGCCTGAGGGCCAAGTTCTGTTTGAGAAAAATTGTTTGAAATGCCATGGGGAAAACAGCAGAAAACCCCTTTCTTATCTTCAAAGGGAGTACAAAGGTAAGCCGGATGAAATAAAGGAGCTGGCTAAGAGATGTCCGTGGGCAAGAGGTCTTTCTGACAAGGAGATTGACATAATATCAAAGTGGCTTGCAGGTATGAAGTGATATAATATGTTTCCCCATGCCTTGGAAGAAGGAGGAGATATTGAAAAAATACAGAATAGATGAGATAGATCCTCAGTTACTTGTTAATGAGCTTGAGCGTAAGTTGAGGGAAGTTCCTCCTACAATGGAATATCTCAGGAACCTTATACTTGATATAAGGCTTTTCTACAGGATGATTACCGATCCCGAGAGCAATCTTTCCCCTGAGGCACGGAGGGATATACTTTCCGCCATCAATTATTTTCTGGAAGACGAAGATACAATACCTGACTGGATACCCCTCATAGGCTATATTGACGATTCAAAGATCGTAAGGTATGTTAAGAATAAGCATAAGGAGGAGATAGAAGCCTACCTGAAGAGTAAAAAGAGGCAATTTATAACAAACTATATCTAAGTTATGCTTTTATATATACTTAGAAGACTTCTTCATGCAGTACCTACCATTATAGGTGTTACCTTTATATCCTTTCTTATAATAAAACTCGCCCCGGGTGATTATCTTGACCAGCTGAAAATGAATCCCCAAATCTCTCCCGAAACCATAGAGAGGTTGAGAAAGCTGTATGGACTTGATGAGCCCCTTCTTATCCAGTACCTGAAATGGCTTAAATCCGCTATATTTTTTGATCTCGGTTATTCCTTCCAGTATCATGCTCCCGTAACACAACTTATATGGGAAAGGATCCCGAACACCCTTCTTCTTTCCGTAAGCTCCGCCCTGCTCTCTTGGTTTATTGCTGTTCCCCTTGGTATATTAGCCGCTATTAAGGAGAATACTTTAATAGATAGATCTATAAGGGTCTTCTCTTACACCTTTATGTCCCTTCCGAGTTTCTTTCTCGCCTTTTTGCTTCTGTGGTTTTCCGCTGAGACTGGTCTTTTACCTACGGGTGGTGCAAGGAGTCCCGATTATGAAAGCCTTTCCCTCTTAGGGAAGATATGGGATATAATATTACACCTTACTGTTCCCGCACTTACCCTTGCCCTTGTTTCTTTGGCTGGGCTTACCAGATTGGTAAGAAGTGCGGTTCTTGAGGTGCTTGACAGTCCTATGATGGTTATGTTGAGGGCTAAGGGAGTTTCGGATAGGGTTATCATAAAGCATGTTATAAAAAATGCCATGAACCCCTTCATTACTCTCCTCGGTTATGAGATAGCCTCTCTTATATCAGGTGCAGCCCTAATTGAAATCATAGTGGGTTGGCCCGGAATGGGTATGCTTATACTTGACGCTGTCCTATCCCAGGATCTATTTCTTGTGATGGGGAGCTTATATATAGGTACTATAATGCTGATTGTGGGTAACCTGTTTGCTGATATTATGCTTTCCCTGATAGACCCGAGGGTAAGAGAAAGGGAGGTTATGGCATGAAAAAGGTTGCAATTATTTTGGCTCCAGGCTTTGAGGAGATTGAGGCTGTGGCTCCTATTGACATTTTAAGAAGGGCTGGCGTTGAAGTTATTATAGCGGGTCTGACTGGTGAACCCGTTCCCAGTGCAAGGAATGTCAAAATAGTCCCTGATGTTACCGTTGATTCCCTCAATCCGGACGAGTTAGATCTCGTTATACTACCCGGAGGAGCAGGAGGTGTTGAAAATCTTAAAAAGGATGAGAGGGTTAAGAGGCTTATCAATTCAATGATGGAAAGGAACAAAAAGGTCGCTGCTATATGTGCTGCACCCACCGCCCTTGTAGCTTACGGTGTGCTCGGTGATAGAAAGGCTACCGTGTACCCGAGCTTAAAAGATAATTTAGGTACCGCTACCTATGTGGATGAGAGGGTTGTGGTAGATGAGGGTGTTATTACAAGTCAAGGTCCCGGTACAGCTATAGATTTCGGACTTAAGCTTGTTGAGATACTTCTCGGTTACGAAAAGGCAAAGGAGGTGGCGGAAAGGTTACTTGTTGAATATTGAGTATGCTACAGATAAGGGTTAAACCGGGTATAGAGGACAGAATAAGGGGCTACTTCCCTTGGATATATAAGCCAGAGATTGCATCCTATTCCCGCAAACCCAAGAAGGGAGACATAGTTACAGTACGGGATTACGGAGGTAAATTCCTCGGCTATGGATATATAAATCCTGAAGTAAGTATAGCGGTAAGGATACTTTCATTTGACAAGGAAGAGAAGATAAGTGATGACCTTATAAGGAAAAGGATAAAGGATGCTTACAGCTACAGGATGAGATTGAATATAGAAAGTAACGCTATGAGGATTGTCCATTCGGAGGGAGATTTACTGCCGGGTCTTGTTGTGGATAAATACGATGATTATTTGGTTGTTGAATTTACTACTTACGGTATGAATATGTTCAGGGATGTTATATTGGATGCCCTTGTTGATCTTTTAAGACCCAAGGGTATATACGAAAAGGTAAATGATTTTGCAAACAGGATAGAAGGTATTGAGGCGGAGGAGAGGATATTGTACGGTGAAGTTCCGGAGGAGCTTGTTATATGGGAGCATGATTTAAAGTACAAGGTAAATATCCCCGAAGGGCAAAAAACCGGTTTCTTCCTTGATCAGAGAAACACGCGGAAACTTATAAGAAACTTTGTTGAGGAGGGTGATAGATGTCTTGACGTTTTTTGTCATACGGGAGGTTTCGCCCTCAATATGATCAAAGCGGGTGCAAAGGAGGTTATAGCCATAGATATATCGGAGCAAGCCCTGAGGGTTGGCAAAGAAAATGCTGAGCTTAACGGACTTGATGGGATAATTTGGGTAAAAGAGAATGCCTTTGACTTCCTTAAAAGCTTATATAAACAGGGGGAGATGTTTGATGTTATAGTGATAGATCCGCCTTCCTTTGCCAAAAACAGGGCATCCGTACCCAACGCATTGAGGGGTTATAAGGAACTCTGTGTAAGAGGGCTTAAGTTAACAAAACCCGGTGGTTATCTTGTTATATTTTCTTGTTCATTCCATATAACGGAGAATCATCTCATGGAGGTTTTAACGGAAGCTTCTTACGATGTTAGAAGACAGGTAAGGGTGGTAGCCAAGACCTTTCAAGATCTTGATCATCCCTGGGTACTTCAGATGCCCAACACCCTGTATCTTAAAGGTATATGGGTGGAGGTTATATAATTATTCACCGCACCTTAAAACTTTTGCTTCATAAGGAATAACACCCTTTTTTATCATTCCGAGCTTTTTAGCTGCTCCGTAAGAGAGATCAAGATTCCTTCCCCTTATAAAGGGTCCCCTGTCTATGACCTTTACCCTTACCCTCTTTCCATTTTCCAGATTTCTTACTTCAAGGACTGTACCCAAGGGCAAGGTTCTATGTGCTGCGTACATTCCATACATATCAAAAGGTTTACCGGAAGCGGTCTTTTTCCCGTGGAAATCCGCTCCGTACCATGATGCATATCCCCTTATGAATCTCGGACAGCGTTTTACTCCTATCTTCCCGCACCTCTTTATCTCAACCTTTGCCTCTATATTTTCCCTGTTTCCGAAGAGCTTCTTATACTTCAGAGGTATGCAGTTTTCGTCTCCTTTTCTCGTTGAAAGGATTACACTTTTACCCGTGTATGTGTCCGTGATCTTCACCCTGCTGAAGGGTTGTATGAGGGGTGTGAGGAAATAGGAGGTAGGACAGAAGCTTACCTCTATATAACCCTTGACATTACATTTTGCTTCAACAGGACCACCGTAATATATGTTGTTCCTCGGCAGTACACAGGAGGATAGACCTACCAGCAGGGCAATAAGCAGAAATTTAATCCGCATTAAACTTAAAATAATATTATGAAAGAAATATTGATGGGAATAGGCACCGCGGGTTTGAAGCCCTCTGGGAATCCGGATGTGCTTCTCCTTTATTTTCCTACAGAATTTCCAGCCCACTTTATATTTACCAAAAATCGTATTAAATCCGGTTCTGTTGAATACTCGCAGAAGGCTCTTGAAGAGTCGGGGGGTTATGTGAGGGCTATATTGATAAACAGCGGAAATGCCAATTGTATGGCGGGGGACACTGTAGGAACGGCGGAGGAGATAGCTTCTTATATTAGTAAAATGTTTGATATAAGAAGGGAATATGTTCTTATATTTTCCACTGGAATAATAGGGGAGCCTTTGCCCGTTGAAAGAGTTACAAAGGCTGTGGATGATGCCTGTAAAATATTGGAACCCCTTGATCTTAAAAGGGCTTCAGAGGTTATATCAACCACCGATAGCTTTCCGAAATATGATTTTGTTAAATATGACAGGCTTGAGGTATTCGGCTTTGCGAAGGGGGCGGGAATGATACATCCCAATATGGCTACTATGCTTGCCTTCATTTTTACCAATGCGGATATGGACCCCGGGTATATAAAGGAGCTTACAAAGAGGGTGGGCGATGTAACCTTTAATTCCATAACCGTTGACGGATGCATGAGCACCAATGACAGCTTCGGCATAATATCCTCGGGTGATATAAGGGCGGATAATAAGAGGTTAGAAGATGCGGTCACCGAAGTTGCGGAGAGACTTGCCAAGAAGATAGTGGAAGACGGTGAGGGGGCTACCAAGGTAATAAAGGTGGTGGTTAAAGGTGCTAAGGATGATTTGATGGCTAAGGATATGGCGGAGAGGGTTGCAGTTTCCCAGCTTGTGAAAACCGCTGTGCACGGTTGTGACCCTAACTGGGGAAGAATAATATCCGCTCTCGGCACTTCACCTTATGAGTTTGATCCGAAAAGGGTTGAGATCAGGATAGGAGATATTATCCTTTATAAGGGTGAGCCGGTTTATAACAGAAAAGATGCAAGGGGATATATGATGGCAAATAAGGAGATTTTAATTGAGGTAAATCTTAATATGGGTAATGCTATGTGGATATACTATTCCTCCGATCTCACCTGTGACTATGTAAGGCTGAATTCGGAGTACACAACTTGAGGGTAAAGGTATGAGGGGTCTTTTGGAAGCACTGCCTTTTATACTTTTTATGCTGGGTATAATAGCGGTAGTTCTCGGAGGAGACATATTTAAATTGATAGGGGGTTTTGTTATGGGTATATCACCTCTACTTGTATTGATAGTCCTTGTGATCATATTTTTGATTACAGCCATAAAGATAGTTCCCGAGTATGAAAGGGCGGTTATTTTCAGACTTGGAAGGGTCATAGGGGCAAAGGGTCCTGGACTTTTTATCCTTATACCCATTATAGATAGGATGGTGAAAGTGTCCTTAAGGACTATAACCCTTGATGTTCCTACACAGGATATCATTACAAGGGATAATGTTTCGGTAAGTGTTGATGCGGTTGTATATTTCAGAGTTGTTGATCCTGTCAAGGCAATAGTGGAGGTTGAAGATTATTTGTATGCTACATCCCAGATAGCCCAGACCACCTTGCGTAGTGTATGCGGTGAGGCGGAACTTGATGAGCTTCTATCCCAAAGAGAAAAGCTTAATATGAAACTTCAGGAGATAATAGACAAGCAAACGGATCCTTGGGGCGTTAAGGTCGTTGGGGTTGAACTTAAAAAGATAGATCTTCCCGAGGATTTAAGGAAGGCTATAGCAAGACAGGCGGAGGCGGAGAGGGAAAGGAGGGCTAAGATTATATCCGCGGAGGCTGAATATCAAGCAGCTCAAAAGCTTCTTGAGGCTGCACGTATTCTTTCAACGGAACCCATAGCCATCCAGCTCAGGTATCTTGAAACCCTGCATACCATAGGTCTTCAGAATGCTAAGACAATCGTATTTCCCTTCCCCTTTGAGCTTATACAGTATATGGGCAAAACAAAGGAGGCAAAGGGTGATGGATAATGTTTACAATCCTTTTGCTTACATATTCAATATCTTCTGGATTCTCCTTTTTTTCTTCTTATTCTTAGGACCTTTCTGGAGGAGATATGCCCTCAACAGGGCAAGGGAAGAGGTTATTGAGAAGCTTGAGCAGAAGAGGAAAAGCAGGGTTATAACTATGATACACCGTCAGGAACAGCTCGGATTTTTCGGTATTCCCATATTCAGATACATAACCATAGAAGATTCAGAGAGGATTCTGAGGGCTATAAGGATGACCCCAAAGGACATGCCCATAGATCTTATAATACATACGCCGGGCGGATTGGCACTTGCCGCTACTCAGATAGCCAACGCTTTGCTCAGGCATGAAGCTCCCGTGAGGGTAATTGTTCCCCATTTTGCTATGTCGGGTGGTACCCTCATAGCCCTTTCCGCTGATGAGATAATTATGGATCCCAATGCAGTCCTCGGTCCGGTGGATCCCCAGATAGGACAGATGCCCGCAGCTTCAATCCTGACTGTTCTTGAAAAGAAAGAGTACAAAGATATAGATGATCAAACCCTTATATACGCGGATGTTGCTCAAAAGGCAATAAGGCAGATGAAGGAGTATCTTAAGAACCTGCTTGTCACCAACGGTATGGAGGAGAAGAAGGCGGAGCATATAGCGGAGGAGCTATCCGTAGGTAAATTCACCCACGATTACCCCCTTACCGTTGATTATTTAAAGGAACTGGGCTTGAATGTTAAAACGGAGGTACCGGAAGAGGTTTATGAACTCATGGAACTCTTTGATCAGCCGATGGGTAGTCAACCCCCATCTGTTCAGTACATACCCGTTCCTTACAGAAGCATGCCAGACCATAAAAAGCAGGCATAGGGGGAGCATATCATGTTTAGATTTAGTTTAATCATTTTTATACTGGCGGGCATTCTGTGGGCAGGAGAGAAAGAAGATTCAGCAGAATTTGTTCAAACTCCCTATTCCGCTCCCTTTAAAGCTGTAGTTGAATTCTACTTTGACCATCCGGAGAAGATCGGACCTGCCCTGTCTTGGGTTTCCAATATAATTATAGTACTGACAAATCCGCCTTACAGCTTTATGCCCGATGATATAGATATCGTCGTGGTGATTCACGGCACGGAAATAGTTACTACGGTGAAGAAAAACAGGGATAAGTATAAGGAAATTGTGGAGAGGATGGAAAGCCTCGCCATGCAGGGTGTGAAATTCAAAGTGTGCAAGATGGCTGCGGAGATGCTTTACGGTTATAAAAGGGAAGATTTTTATCCTTTTATTGAACTTGTACCATCCGCCATAACGGAAATACTTCATTGGCAACAGAACGGCTATGCCCTTCTTATACCGAGAGTGCTTGAGAAGAAAGTTGAGAGGGAAGAGATAAGATAGTGGAATTTCCACCTTTATATGAGGCTGTATTTATACGCAGGATTAACAGGTTTGTAGGGGAAATAGAAATAAAAGGCAGGAGATACAGGGCATTAATCAGAAATACGGGGAGACTTATTGAGATTCTCTATCGCGGAAATAGGGTTTTTGTGTCAAAGAAGGACACGGGTAAATGTCCTTATGAGATAGTGCTTGCTACCGACGGGGATGTGCTTGTTTGTATTGATTCCCATATAGCACCGAAGCTTCTTGCTGAAGCTATACAAAAGGGTGTTATAAATTACGGTAAGGTGAGGGATATAAAATTTGAGGTATCTTTTAACTCTTCGCGTTTTGATATGCTCGTTGAGAGGGAAAAAGACAGGGTCTTACTTGAGGTAAAGTCTGTTAATATAGTTAAGGCGGGTGTTGGGTTGTTTCCCGATGCTCCAACAGACAGGGGTAGAAGGCACATAAGAGAGCTTATGAAAATAAAGGGCGGTGAGATTGCCTTCGTGGTTCAGAGGGAGGACGCCCTGTGCTTTGCACCTTACACGGAAATAGATGGGGAATTTGATGCTTTGATCAGAAACTTCAAAAATGCGGGTAAAGGTGTGAGGGCATTCGTGTGCGATGTGAATTTATCTTCAATAAATATAAAAAGGGAAATACCTCTTTGTTTTTGATATAATAGAAAAACCCGGAGGTTACGGTAATGTATGCAGTAGTAGAGCTGGGCGGTAAACAGTATATGGTATCAGAAGGGGAGAGGATTAAGGTTGAAAAGATGGATGTGAATGAACAGGAAGAGATAACCATAAATCCCCTTATGGTTAAGAAGGATGATGGGACTCTTGAATTCGGCAAGGGGACGGTGAGGGCAAAGGTTGTTTCCCACGGTAAGCATAAGAAGGTTATAGTTTTTAAATACAAACCCAAGAAAAATTACAAGAGGTGGAAGGGTCACAGACAGCTTTATACAGAGATAAGCATAGAAAAAATAGAGGTATAATTTTAAACGGAGGTAAGGGCAATGGCTTCCAAGGCAAGCGGAGGTTCAACACGGAATGGCAGGGATAGTAGATCAAAAAGGTTAGGTGTTAAAAGATACGGAGGGCAGGTTGTAAAGGCGGGCAACATAATAGTAAGGCAGAGGGGTACAAAGATATACCCTGGTGCAAATGTGGGTATGGGTTCTGACTTTACACTCTTTGCTCTTAAAGACGGAGTTGTTAAATTTGAAAGAAGGAAAAATAAAAAGATTGTAAGCGTTGTACCCCTTGAGGAAGCAAGTTAGAAGACTTCTGATTTCACCTTGAACAGATTAAGTATGATATCCACGGGATCTTTTTCTTCCTGTTCCATGGCGAAGGCGGCATAGATGGCTATATCTTGAAACTTCATAGGTTTTACGGGCTCTACAGATATCTTTATGAACTTTCCCTTTTCAATAAAGTATTTTATGTCGCTAAGCACCTTTCTGTGGGAAGGGTTATCCGTTTTACTCATCGTTTCATCAAGGGATTTCTTTATGTTTGCTTTAAATTCTTCGGGCGTTAATCCTTTATCCTTCGCCAAGTACTTTATAAATCTGTCTCTGAAATCCCTATCTTCATAAGAAAAACCTATCCTGAACAGCTTGAGTGATCCGAGTTCTGACATCATACCAACCATTTCCTCTTCTGTTAGTTCCTTCTTTTCATCAATTTTTTCCCAGAAACTTGGATCAAAGTTGCCTACATCCACAAAGAAGTCTAAGGAGAAGGCGGGATGTACTATAAGCTTGAAACTTTTTATACTTGCTTTATTTTCCTTTTTGTTCGCTTCCATATCAATATAGAGATCAAATCTTGTATCCTTATAATCAAGCTCTTTAAAGAAGTTGAGTATTTTGAGATATTCTTTTTTGTTTTGACCCTCAACCACCTTTAGGTCCTTCATGAGGATGACAAAATTAAAGGGATCATCATATCGGTACACTATCACCTCTTCCGCGAGGAAAGTGTTCTCCTCGTTATGTATAAACAGCTTCTTTATCCTTATGTTTCTGTCAATCAGCGAAAATTCAACATCCTCATATTCCACATCTCCGCTTTTTGTGAAATCATCTATTATTTTTTTTACCTTTCTCTCCATATACTTATCAAGGGCGAATATGCCTATGATAATGATACATATAATTATTACTACCGGGATTATTATCTTTTTCACCCCTACACCCTCACACCAATTATTATAAGCACAGCACCCCCCAGTTTTACCGCTTTTTTCCTTGCGGCAAATCCGTGTCTTTCAAGCTCTTCCCTGATCTGATCATAAGTAAGGCTATTTTCAAGGGAGTGGATGAAGAAATCCCACTTGTCCTTACCGAAAATAAGAATACCAGCCGGTTTAAGGATGGTTCGGGAAAGAAATTTAAGGAAGTCCGTAAGAGCTGTCTTATTAATATCAAGTATTCCTATCCTACCCCCTTCCTTGAGAACCCTGCGCGCTTCTTCTAAAAACCTGTCCCTGTCGGTAAGGTGTCTGTAAACGAGGGAAAGGGTTATAGTATCCACCTTCTCATCTCCTATGGGCATGTTTTCCGCGTCCGCCACCATAAAGTGACAATCCTTGCACTTGGGGACAGCCAACCTTAGCATCTCATAGGATAGGTCCAAACCTACAACCGTTTTGTATCCCATCCTTTTACCCTTTACCGCCACCTCACCCGTGCCCGTACCTACATCTATGAGCACTTCTCCCTTATCCGTATATTCAAGCAATTCCCCTTGCCAGCTGTGGATCCTGCGTAGGGTTACAGCGGATAGGAATCTGTCATAAATTCCGCTGACGGAGGAGAAAATATCTCCTATGACCCTCTTATTCATACTGACATTATAATATTCCTTAGAGGTTAGGTTTTGGGATGGCGGTGGGTGTCCGGGAAGTCCGGTGAAAATCCGGCCCTGACCCCGCAGCCGTGAGCAGGGAAGCCGAAAGGCGCCGAAGCCCATAAGCCACTGGCGGAAACGGTCTTAAGGCTGTTCCGTCGGGAAGGCGGGCGGAGGTTAAACCCTGCGAGGCGGAAGACCGGCCCACCGCTGCTCAGAACCAAACCCTCGGGGGTGAAAGGGTTTGGTAGGGTTAATAATTTTACTTATCTTACTAAATGGGCTTACTCTTGGTTGTCCGAGGATTGTAAGCTTAGCCCCTTCAGTTACGGAGACTGTTGAATATCTGGGTAAGGGTGAGTGTATAGTAGCTACAACGGTCTATTCAAAGGACCGAAGGGAAAAGATAGGGGGGCTTGTTGATCCCGATGTTGAAAAGATAATAAGACTAAAACCTGATATAGTTATATCCTCAACCCTAACACCGGGGGACAAAATAAAAGCATTAGAAGGTGCGGGTATAAAGGTAGTTGTCCTTAGGTGGGACACGCTCGGGGATATTGAGAAGAATATAAGGATTATAGGCAAAATCCTCGGTGTAAAGGACGCGGAGAAGAAAGCAAAGCTTTTCAAGGAAGCACTAAGCTCTGAGGAGAAGAAAAAGGGAAGCGCCCTTATATTCGTAGGGTGCAAGGAGCTTATAGTCGCGGGGAAGGGGACTTACCTCTCCGATATTTTTGAGATGAAAGGTTTTAAAAATCTTGCCACCCGCGAAGGCTGGTACAGGATAAACCTTGAGTATATCTACAAGGTCAAGCCCGATTTCATATTCACCTTCTGTGATCTGACTGTTAGGTTGCCTGAGCAAATTAAGGTAGTAAGGATTACTTCTGATAGGTTATTGAAGCCTTCTCCCTTTGTTATTTACGCTTTGAGAGAGATAGGGAGGACCCGTAGGTGATTATTATCTTGATTCTGTTGGCGGTTTTGTTGTTTCTGCTTTTTACCTTTTACGGAAATCCTAACTCATACATCGTGGAAAACCTGAGGGTACCGAGGAATACTGTTGCCTTCCTCTGCGGAGGCGGTCTCGCTTTGAGCGGGGCTGTATATCAAACGGTACTTAAAAATCCCCTTGCGGAACCTTATATCCTTGGGGTTGCGGGCTTTATACTTTTGGGCTATACGATAGGTAAGCTGTTAAGGGCTGAAGAAATAGGCTTGGCACTGTCTTCGGCTTTGGCGGTACTGTCTGTTATGTATATATCAAAAAGACTGCCACCCAAACACATGCTGTTGGTTGGTGTGGGCGTTAATGCCTTCAGCGTTTCCGCTATATTAGTGCTTTACTCCTTTCTTGATCCATACAGTCTTAAGGAATCTGTTACTAAGACGATAGGGGTTGTGCCTTATGTAAGTATATGGGTTGTTTCTATTATTTCACTTATAACCCTTCTTATATTTTCCCTGCTTATGTTAAGATCAAGGAATCTTGATCTTCTCAGCGTCGGTGAGCTTGAAGCGATCTCCTTCGGTGTTAATCCTTTAAGGGAGAGGGTTATTTCCCTTGTGTTAACAACTGTTCTGACCGCCATATTTGTTTCACTTGTGGGTTTGGTAGGTTTCATAGGACTCGTAGTTCCTCATATTGTGAGATTTATCCATTCTTCCGTTCACTCAAAGGTGCTTCCCCTGTCCTTTCTTGTCGGAGGTATTATCTTCATGGGATCGGATTTCCTTGCGAGGACGGTTATATATCCCGCGGAGATCCCCGCAGGTGTTTTCTCTTCCTTAATGCTTTCACCCTTGTTTATCGGTGTGGTGTGGAGGTTAAGGCATGATTGAGGTTTACAACTTGTATGTAAAAAAGGGTGAGAGGGAAGTGCTTAATGGTGTGTCAATGGAGGTTGAGAGGGGTGAGACGGTTGTTCTTATAGGAGAAAACGGCTCAGGGAAAACTACACTCATAAGGGCTATAACTGGACTGGAGGATTATAAGGGTGAAATATACATAGATGGTGTGGAACCTGAAAAGGGTGGAAAGGAAAAAATATCCGTTCTGAGTCAGGATTTTAATCCTATAGCTTACCTGAAGGTTTCGGAGATTATAGGATTTTGCGATTCTGTGGATGAGGAGGTAATAAAGGAGTTGGGGCTTAATGGTATATTTAGTAGCAGGATCGGAAATCTTTCCGGCGGTGAGAGAAGGCGGGTAGGTATAGGCTTTGCGCTTATGAATGATCGCCCTTATATAATTCTGGATGAGCCCACCGCAAACCTTGATATATCCTACATCAACAGGCTTATAAGCCTTCTAAGAAGGAAGGTTGAAGAGGGTAAGGGGTTATTAATAGCTACCCACGATCTCTTCTTCGGAAGGGAGGTGGGTGACAGGTTTGTATTTTTGAAGGATGGTAAGGTTGCGTATATAACGAATGAAAAAGGCTTTAACTATGCCTGTACGAAGGTTTTCGGGACGAACATGTACACGGAGGTAATGAAGAGGTGCGTATAGTCTGCCTTGCACCGGAGATAATACCCATAATCAATGATTTGGGGGCTATAAACAGGGTTGTAGGAGGTGTTTACTACGGAGGGAGGTGGGAATTTAGAAGGGTGGGTACATATACAAAATGCAATAAGGAAGAGATAAAGGCTTTAAAGCCTGATATCATATTCACTTCCACTTACTTGCAGTCGCAAATGGCGAAGGAGCTTGCCTCTGAAGGGTTTAATGTTGTTCATTTTAACCCCTTATCCCTGGGTGATATTCCGCTGACTGTAAAAACGGTAGGAGAGATCATAGGAAGAATTAGGGAGGCGGAGGTGATAATAAATAGGTGGTATGATACCATTGAAGAGATAAGGGGTATGTCCGCGTATGTAGGCGGAGTAAGGGTTTACTTTGAAGAATGGGATGATCCTCCCATATCGTGTGTAAGGTGGGTTTCAGAGGGTATTGAGCTTGCGGGGGGTGTTGATGTATTCAGAGATCTAAGGAAAGAAAGGGCTGAAGAGAGGATTGTTGATCCTATGGAGGTGGTAAGGAGAAAACCGGAGGTCATATTTGTCTCTTGGTGTGGTAAAAGATTTAAAAGGGAGAAACTGATGGAAAGGAAAGGTTGGGAAAATATACCTGCGGTAAGGGAGGGCAGGATTTTCAGAGTAGAACCTGAATATATTTTGCAACCTAATCATAGGGTTTTGGTAGGAATAAAAAAGATTCAGAGTGTTTTAATGGAGGTAAGCCATGCTTGTTGTTAAGAGGGGTGGAAGGCTTGAGGAACTGGATATAAACAAGATAAGGGTTGTACTTCAATTTGCGTGCAAGGGTCTTGATGTAGATCCCTTAGAACTTGAAGCGGATGCACATATACAGTTTAAAGACGGTATAACAACTGAGGAGATACAACAGCTTTTAATAAGGACGGCAGCGGAAAAGATATCTCCCGAAAAGACAGATTGGCAGTATGTGGCTGCCAGATTGCTCGTGTACGATCTTTACAAGAAGGTATCAAGGGTGAGGGGATACGCCATTAAGGAGTCTGATGGAACCTTCCAGCCTTATGACAAGGGTGGGTTTTATGAGTTTATTAAAAAATATGTAGAAAAAGGTATATACGGGGAATATTTGTTAGAGAAATATAAGGAGGATGACATAAGAAAACTGGGTGAAGCTATTCGTGAAGATAGGGACCTTCTTTTCAACTATACGGGATTGAAGGTTTTAACAGACAGGTACCTTGTTAGGGATGAGGACGGAAGGATAATTGAGCTTCCCCAAGAGATGTACATGCTCATTGCCATGACCATAGCCATCCCCGAAGGAGAAAGGAAGGTTGAGTATGCTTTAAAATTTTACGAAGTCCTCTCTCAGCATAAAGTTTCCCTTGCCACGCCGACCCTCATGAATGCGAGAAGACCCCATACACAGCTTTCAAGCTGTTTTGTTCTGACCGTTGAAGACGATCTCTATGACATATTTGATAATATTCAAAAGGCTGCACAGATCTCCAAGTTTGCTGGAGGACTGGGTATATACCTCGGTAAAATAAGGGCTTCCGGTGCTCCGATAAGGAAGTTCAAAGGGGCTTCATCAGGTGTTGTACCCGTTATAAGGGTTATAAATGATGTTATGACCTATGTGGATCAGCTCGGGATGAGGAAGGGAAGTGCATCAATTACCCTTGATATATGGCATAAGGACATCCTTGATTTCCTTGAGGTGAAAACGAATACGGGAGACGAAAGGAAGAAAGCCCATGATATACACCCCGCGGTAAGCATACCGGACATATTTATGAAGAGGTTGAAGGAAAGAAAGAAATGGACCCTATTTGATCCTTATTACACTAAGAATGTAAGGGATGGCAAAAACCTTGAAGATTTTTACGGTGAGGAGTTTGAGGAGCTTTATATAAAGCTGGAGAAGGAGCTTCCCCCCGAAGCTAAAAGGGAGGTTGATACCTTTGAACTGTGGAAGAGGCTTATAACCGTAGCCTTTGAAACAGGAGAACCCTATGTATTCTTCAGGGATTCTGCTAACAGGTTAAATCCTAATAAACATGCGGGAATGGTTTATTCAAGCAACCTCTGTATGGAGATTGTGCAGAATATGTCCCCTACGGTTCAAAAGGGTTGTGAGCTTGACAGGACTACGGGAGAGATAGTATGCAGGAAGAAGGCGGGTGATGTGGTTGTTTGTAATCTGGGGTCTGTTAACCTTGGAAAGGTGCATACGGAGGAGGAGATAAGTAAAACCTTGCCACTTCTTGTCAGAATGCTTGACAATGTAATAGAACTTAACTACTACGCTGTTCCAGAAGCAGAATATACAAACAAGCGTTACAGGGCAATAGGTATAGGTGTTTCAAATTACCATTATTGCCTCGTTAAGCACGGTATAAGATGGGAGTCGGAGGATCACCTTAAATTCGCGGATAGACTCTTTGAGCTTATAGCCTTTTACGCACTGAAGGGAAGTCTTGAGCTTGCTAAGGAGAGGGGCAAGTATTCTCTATTTGATGGGTCGGACTGGAGTAAGGGTATATTCTTCGGAAGATCTATTGAGGATATAGAAAGGGATAGCGAAAGGAACGGAAACAATCTTCCGTGGAGGGAGCTTTATGAGGATATAAAGGAGAACGGTATAAGGAACGCCTACCTGCTTGCCCTGATGCCTACGGGTTCAACATCCCTCATAATGGGAGCAACCCCTTCCGTTGATCCTATCTTTGCCAAGTATTACAAGGAAGAGAATATGAGCGGTATACTTCCTCAGGTTCCTCCAGAGGTTGACAGGTTCTTCTGGCATTACAAATCCGCCTATCTTATAGATCAGAGGTGGAGTATTGAAGCTGCTGCGGTAAGACAGAAATGGATAGATCAATCCCAGTCTCTGAATCTTTTTATAGATCCAGAAAATATAGACGGTCCCACCCTTGCGAGCCTTTACGAGCTTGCATGGGAGAGGGGCCTTAAGACCGTTTATTATTTAAGATCAAAGTCAAAAACTGAAGTGGAGGAGTGTGAGTCATGCTCGACCTGATGACAAGGAAAAGGATTTTTAATCCGGAAGGTGACAGGGAGGTTGACAAGAGAAGGATAATAGGCGGTAACCCCACCAACATAATAGAGCTTAACAATGTAAGGTACAGATGGGCTTACGATCTTTACAGGACAATGGGCATATCCAACTTCTGGATACCTGACGAGATAGCCATGATGGAAGATAAAAAGCAGTACGAGAGCCTACTGTCGCCTTATGAAAAAAGGGCTTATGAACTTGTTCTCTCCTTCCTTATAGCCCTTGACTCCTTTCAGGTTGATATGTTAAAGGAATTTGGAAGATACTTTACCGCACCAGAGGTTGTTATGTCCGTTACCGCTCAAGAGTTTCAGGAATCAATACATGCTTACTCTTATCAGTACATCCTTGAAAGCGTTGTTGATCCCGTAAAGGCGGACGAGGTTTACAACTACTGGCGGGAGGATGAAAGGTTACTTGAGCGAAACAGTGTTATAGCGGAAGTTTATAACAACTTTATAGAGAAGCCCACCGAAGAGAACTTTATAAAGGCAATTTTCGGCAATTATGTATTGGAAAGCCTATACTTTTATTCGGGCTTTGCCATATTCTACACCCTCGGAAGACAGGGAAAGATGACTAACACCGTTCAACAGATAAAGTACATAAACAGGGATGAGCTTACCCATGTTACACTGTTCAGAAATATTATCCATTCTGTGAAGGAGGAGAATCCCGATTTCTTTCCTCCTGAGATGGTAAACTGGATATATGAGTTCTTTAAATTTGCCACATATAAGGAGATAGAGTGGGGCAAGTATGTTACGGGGGGTCAGATATTGGGTATAAATGACATACTTATAGAAAGGTACATAAAATATCTGTGCAATTTGAGGCTTACACAGATAGGGTTGGATCCTTTGTTCCCCGAGATAACGGATAATCCCATGAAGTGGATAGATGAGTTCAGAAAGATAAATAATACAAAGACTGATTTCTTCCAGAGAAAACCGCAGACCTATTCAAAGGCAAGTGAATTAAAATGGTGAAGATGAAAAGGCTTCTAATTCTGTTAGGATTGGGCTTGGGCTTTATAAGGGCGCAGGATCTTGAGCTTAAAAGCGTTGAAGTAAGGGCTTCGCGTCTTAGAGAAGTTGCAACCCAAGGTACGGAAGATATGATCATTATGGACAAAAGGGAAATAGAGAAAAAGAGTGTTACAAGTATCTATGAAGCCCTCTTTGACGAGATGGGAATAGACGGGGCCAGGACGGGGCTTTTCGGTGCACAATCAAGCATTTATATAAGAGGCGGAAGAAGTAGCCACATACTTTTTATGTTTGAGGGTGTACCCCTTAACGATCCTGTAGGTCTTGGAACATCTCAGTTCAGCAGGGTACCGCCCATCCTTGACAGGATGGAGATACTGAAGGGACCTCAGAGTGTATTATACGGTTCGGATGCTATGAGCGGGCTTGTTTATCTTAGCCTTGACAGGGGAAGGGGCAAACCCGAACTTACCCTTGATTTTATGTACGGTGAGAGGGATACATTCAGAACTATGATAGGTTACAAGGGTTCCGTTGACAGGATCCATTTCAATATAAGGGGTTCTTTGATAAACACAAAGAATTATGACTTCACAAGAAGAAACGATTCCGCGGAGGATGTTGATTTTTACGGCAACTCCTCTTTAGCTTTTAAGGTAGGTTATGTATGGGAAAGGGCTATCCTTGATGTATTCTTCCTCGGTTACGACGGAAGACTTAACTTTGACAACTGTGCGGATAGAATAGATGCAAAATGTATTGAAAATTCCCTTATGAATTCTGGCGGGGTTAAGATAAGCCTTTATCCATTAAATAATTACAATATAAAATTCACCATAGGTAGAACGGATGCGGAAAGGGTATATTCTGGGGATGCTTCCTCCTTCGGAAGGTACAGGGGGCTTGTTTTCTATTCTGACATTGATAACTACATTAAGTTCAAGAAATTTGCCCTCTCTTTTGGTGGTACGATGAAGGAGGAATCGGGTGAAACGAGTACAATCCCTGTAACCCGTTTCAGAACTAATTCAATATATTCAAATATCCTTTTCAGACCCATAAGGTACTGGAATATTGAGGGGGGTATAAGATTTAACGACTCGGATACCTTTGAAGACAGAACCGTTTATAAAGCAGGTACATCCTTTTATGTAAGACCCCTCAATGTTATCTTTTACGGAAGTTATGCAACAGCCTACAGAACGCCCAACATTTTTGAATATACCTACGGTAATACAGAGGGATTGAAACCCGAAGAGAGTGCGGGTTATCAGGCAGGTTTGAAGGGAAGATGGTGCAGGTTGTTTGCGGGTTTCGGTATATATGAAACCTTTTACAGGAACCTTATAGATTATGATAGCAATACATTTTCTTACATAAATCTCGGAGAGGCGAGGGCGGAAGGTAAGGAAGTATATATGGGTGTTTATATAACGAGATCCCTGACCGCCAGGGCTTTTTTTAATGATACATATTCTTACTGTTTGACAGGATGCGGATATCTCTCACCCAAGGAGCAAGTTCCCCGGATACCGAGGGAGAAGTGGGGCTTTATACTTAGAGGCACAATGGGGAATTTTGATACAAATCTCAGCTTTGTAAGGATGGGGGACAGAAAAGATGTAACATATGATAGTGGTCAACCTTCCCTTGTAAAACTTAAGGGTTACAGTTTATTGAATGCATACATAGGTTACAGGGTAGGGGAGAGATATAAGCTTTATGTGTACGGTATAAATCTTTTGAATGAAGATTATGAGGAGGTTTACGGTTATAATGTGTTAAGGAGATCCATATACGCGGGGGTGGAGGTGAATTACTGATGGGGGACCTTAAAAATAAAGCTCTTGCCGTTATAGAGGGGTTGAAAAATATTTATAAAGATCCGAAACTTGAGCTTGAATACAATAATCCCTTTGAATTGCTTGTGGAAGCTATATTGGCAGCTCAGGAATCGGATAAAAAGGTTAACGCTGTTATGAAGGAGTTCTTCAAAAAATACAAGGGACCTATTGATATAGCAAGTGCACCCTTAGAGGAGCTTGAAAAAGATCTTAGTTCTATAAACTTCTATCGTAGAAAGGCAAAACTGTTAAAGAGCTGTTGTTCAGCGCTTATAGAACTTTTCGGGGGTAAAATACCTTCAAAGGTTGAGGATCTTATAAAGCTTCCGGGCGTAGGTAGGAAAACCGCAAATATGATAGTGGGTGGTGCTTTCGGTAAGCCTGCGATAATAGTTGACAGGCATGTTATGAGAGTGTCACAGCGTATAGGTTTTACTACGCAGAAGGACCCTGATAGGATAGAGATGGAATTGAGGGAGATAGTTCCAGAGGACAAGTGGACCTTATTTTCTTTGCTACTTCTTAATCACGGAAAGACCATCTGTGCCGCCAAGGATCCGAGATGCGGTGAATGTCCCGTATCAAAGGAATGCGATTACTACAACCAATCTGTTTTGAATCATAATAAGGATTAGTTTAAATAATAATATTTTAATAGGCGATTTTTTTTATTATAATAATAAGCCCCATCCTTTTTAGGAGGCGCTGTAATGTATTATGTTGCAAAGGTTATAAATGAAGAATGCGCTAAGTACAACTGTAAACAGTGTACGCTTTTTTGTCCGGAACCCAACACTCTTATGTACAACGATGAGGAACACCACGCTTATGTTGTATATGATAGATGTAAAGGTTGCGCCCTCTGTGTTTATGTATGTTCCGATTTGCTTAAAAGAAATTCAATAGAAATGGTTATGGCTGAGAGTTTGGAAGAAAAAGGTGTATCAAAGTAAGCAGGAGGTTTGTTGATGGCAACTCTGGGACCTTCACATTATTCACCTTATCCTGTAGCTGTTTATGAAAATATTTTACCCCCTCCGCCAGGCAAGGCTTTACTATTTACAGAGGTAGTTGATGAAGAAGTAGCCATGAGAGAAGCGGCAAAGGCTATGCTAACAAGAGAAAACCCTACCATATTCCCAGGACCTCAGGTTATATATGCATGGAATGAGGAGGCAAAAGAAAAGGCAAAGCTCATAAGGGAGCTGGCGGAAGTCCTTGAAGCGAAGATAATTCCTATGGTTGATTACAGACCCAAGTATCCTAAGATAGATCCTGAGAAAGAGATAAATCCCAACCATCCTAATCTTACCATATGGCATAACAATATTAAGGCTTGTATATTTGTCGGAGTTCACTGCCACTATGCCAATGTTGCCCTTAAGATAATAAGGGCGGAGACTGATTGCTTTACAATAGCCCTGTGCAGTAATGCGGGTCATGAAGATGCGATGATAACACTTAGGGATCAGCATGCGGATGAGTTAAGGAAGTTTATTGATATCGCAAAGGAAGTTAAGAAGGAGGTGAAGTGATGCAAAAACTAAGCGAGGAGCTTAAAAATAGAGCGGGTCAAAAGATAGTTGACCCCGAATACCTTTTATTTGAGGCACCCAGGGAAAAGGTTTTTATGACAGGTTCAGAGGTTGTAAAGGAAGCTGTTAAAAGGGCTTCCGTTGACGCTTCCGTTTCATATCCTATAACCCCTCAGTCTGAAGCTGCACATCTGATAGGTGAGCTGTGGGTTGAAGGATATGTGGGTGTTTATTTCCGTGGTGAGTCAGAATTCGGCGTTATGTCGGAGCTGGCGGGTTGTTCTATGGCGGGTGCCAGAACGATAACAACCACATCGGGCCCCGGCACCTTAAGGGCTATGGAGAACTTCCCTATGTGGGCGGGTTCAAGGCTTCCCATACAGCTGGTTCTAATGGCGAGGGGTATAAATTCACCCCTTTCTATTCAGCCCGATGACCTTGAGGTTTCATTCCTCCTTGATACGGGATGTATGGTCTGGTATGCGGAAAACGCCCAGGAGCTTTTTGATATGATACTGGCGGGATTCGTTGTTGCGGAACAGCCCGATGTTCATGTTCCCGTAGTAAATGTTATAAATGGTTTCTTTATTTCACATACAAGGGAAAGCGTTATGCTTCCTCCCGATGATATAGCCCTTCCTCCCTACAATCCCTACAAGGCTCCCATGCCTCCCATAGACATGGAAATGCCTCCTGGCAGATTCCTCAGAGATCCCTTTGTTATGAAATCAAACTACATCTCCTATGCAACTCACACAAGCTGGCAGTTTGAAGTAAGGGCTGCTATAGAAAGGGCAAGGCCATATATAAAGAAATATCTCGGCAGTCTAATAGAAGAATTCGGTGATCCGGAAGCAGAAATAGTTCTTGTATCAACGGGTACGGGTGCGGCTCAAGCCAAGGAGGCTGTTAGGTTGTTGGAGGATGAGGGTGTTAAAGCCAAAGTGGTAAAGCTGAGAACCATAAGACCTTTCCCCATCAACGAACTCAGAGAAGCTGTCAAGAATGCGAAGGTTATATTTGTACCGGAGTTTAATGTTGTGGGTTGGCTTGAAAGGGAGATAAGGAGATACCTTTATAAACACAGCGATGCGGAAATTATCGGAGGACCGAGGGTTGCGGGCGGTATGACCATGCCTCCCGAGATAATAGTCAAGGATGTCTTAAATTATCTCGGAAAGGAGGTGAAGCATGTCTATTAACATATTTAAGATAAATGAGGAGTTAAGAGAGTTTATACCTCAAGAGGTTATAGATCTTGAAGAAAAGGCAACATGGGGCAACCCTAAGAGGGGGGTGATGGATCTTCCCTACGCCAAGGAGTTGTTGGAAGAGCATTCTTTGTGTGCGGGTTGTCCCGAATCAATGGCTTTCAGGTACATATTGGCATCGCTTCCCAATCCAGAGGATACTATAATAGTCAACTCCACAGGTTGCACCTCTTTGGTGTTTCCTCATATAGCCCTACATACGGTTCACTCTCTATTCGGTAACCAGAATGCTGTTGCTTCTGGTATCAAAAGGACCCTTGAATGGAGATTTCCGGATAAGGTTAAGGATGTTATAGTGCTTGCTGGTGACGGTGCAACCGTTGATATAGGTCTTGACTGTACATTGCAGTCCTTCTTCAGACAGGAGAAGATAACAACCATCTGTTTTGATAATGAGGTTTATGCAAATACGGGAGGTCAGGAAAGCGGAACAACTGTTCAGGGACATGTGTTTAAGATGGCACCCAAAGGCAAACAATGGCCCAAAGTTCCCATGTGGCAACTTGCTATAGATTCGGGGTGTCATTATGTGGTGCGTATGTCCGTTTCTTCTCCGAAGAAGGTTGAGCAAGTTGTTAAAAAGGCTATATATGTAGCACGGGAAGTGGGTCCTACCTACCTTCACTTTTATACTCCCTGTATCCTTGAGATAGGTTTAAACTCAGATGATGCCCTTATGGAAATGAGGGATAAGGATAAGGAGAGGTTTAAATTCTTTGAATATGTGTCCCCCCAGGCGGAAGAGGTGATAGCCAAGAAGAAAGAGGAGGGCTTGTTATGACCGAGATAAAGAGGAAGAGGGTAGGAATAAGGATGCCTGCGATAGGCGGGCAGGGTGCTGTTACCGCCGCCCATATAATAGCTACCGCCGCGGATTATGAGGGATACCATGCGGTTTCCAATCCCTTCTTCGGTGCGGAAAAAAGAATGGCTCCTGCGGAGAGTTATGCAAGGATAGGGCTTGAACCCATATTTGACAGGGGAGAGGTGGTCTATCCAGATATAATAATGGTCTTTCATCCTCAGGTTATAACGATGGGTAAATCCTATACCATGCCTTTCTATTCTGGTATAAAGAGGAACGGGTTGATAATAATAAATTCTGAAGAAGATCTCCTTTCTAAGGAGGACAGAGAATATCTTGAATCCTTAAATGTAAGGATATTCAGCTTCCCAGCAACTCAAATGGCTGCGGAGATTGCAGGAACCGAACTTGCTACAAACATGGCAATGATAGGAGCCCTCTTCGGTATTACAAGGATAGTAGGTACGGAGGCGATAGAAGAGGGTATAAAGGCAAGATTCCTTAAAAAGTTTGTTGCTTCTGGAGGTACCGCTTCACTTGATTCAGCCCTTGAAAGGAAGTTTAAAAAGAAGCTTGAGCTTATAGAGAAAAATGTAAACACCGCAAAGGCAACCTATGAACTCGGGCTGAAGTGGGCTGAGGAACACGGTATAGAACCCTTCTTGCCGAGGCCCACCGCAAAGGTGTAGGAGCTTTGTGCGTAGTATTTTATTTTCTTCTGAGCATCAGTGAAAGTAATAAACCTGCTATATTCTGAAATAGGCTGAAAAGGGCTGGCGGTACAGATGCGTTAGGGGAAAAGTATTTAAGGGCTAATACAACTGCTAAGCCCGAGTTTTGCATACCTACTTCAATGGATAGGGCTTTTATCTTTTTACTATCAAGCTTTGCCAATTTGCCTGCAAGAAATCCAGCGGAAAAGCCTACTATAAGGTGGAGTAATATTCCCAGATAAACTGTAGTATTAGGTTTTAGAAGAAAATCCCTGTTAAGGGAAAAGATTATTCCTATTATGAGGGAGATGGCTGAAATAGATATGTACGGAAGGAAGGTTTCTATACTTTTTAAAACTTTATCCCTTAGCAACTTTCTTATTAGCATGCCACCCAGGACGGGGAGGAGTATTATCTTTGAAGTGGTAAGCACCATAGGTAAGAAAGGCACATCTACATATTTACCAGCCAGCACTAAGGTCCAAAAGGGTGTAAGCAGGGGGGATATAAGAGTTGAAACGGTCGTCATTGATATGGAATAGGGCAGATCCCCCTTTGATAAAAATGTGATAAGATTTGAAGCCGTGCCTCCGGGGGCGGAGCCTACGAGGATAATGCCGATGGAGGTATCTATGTCTTTCGCAATCAGTAACGATATTAGGTATGCGGATAAAGGCATTACTGTAAACTGTAGCAGGGCGCCGTAAAATACGATAAATGGTTGTCTGAGGATTCTTTTAAAATCATCAAGGGAAAGGGTTATACCCATAGACAGCATTATTACCGCTAAAAGGGGAACTATAAGGAATTTTAAATCTTTAAAGTACTCATGGAATAAAAGCCCTGCGGAGGAGAGGGATATAAGAATAAGAAGGGAAATTATGCCGAACATTTATCTATCCGCCGAACCTCAGTCGCGAAGCAAGATATACTATGTAGATGCTTAACAACATGTTCAATATGCCTATTGCTCTTGAAAGTCTTCTGAATTTCGGATTATTAACGGATCTGGGTCCCGTATAAAGATCATGGATAAGGGTAAGCAAAACTACTACGAAGTATATGCCTATCTTCAGCAAAAGGGTTCTTGTATAAGGATTGTCAAGACCTTTAAATATTGTTGATATACCTGTTATAAAGTGTATGTTTATAAGTCCGGTTATAAATAGAAGGGGAAGTACGACAAAGGTGCCTACTCCTTGATACCTTTTCCCTATATCTTGAAACATCTGGTCCCTTATAGGCAGTTTCCTTATGTACGGTCCTACAACAAGCACCATAAACAGCATACCGCCCACCCATAGGCTTGCTAATATAATATGGAGGGTAAGATTCAAATGGCTCAATACTTCCACCCAATCTATGTTAACACAAGGATCACATAAGTTTATTTCGTCTTTCGGGCTAATAAAATATTAGTGTAATTCACTCATATATTCTATGTTAACCACTTGACTTTTTGGGTGGAAGTTAATATAATTTTTACTACCACAAACCAAATAAGGAGGTGACGAAAATGGCTAAGCTGAAGCCCCTATACGATAAGATAGTTGTTAAAAGGTTTGAGGAGCAGGAACAGAAAACACCTTCGGGCATTATCATACCTGATTCCGCAAAAGAAAAGCCCCAGATGGGTGAGGTTGTGGCTGTTGGTGAAGGAAAGCTTTTAAATAACGGACAGACGGTTCCTCCCAAGGTTAAAGAGGGGGATGTGGTCATTTTTGGTAAGTATGCGGGTACGGAAGTAGAACTTGAAGGTGAAAAATATCTTGTTATGTCTGAAGATGAAATTCTTGCTGTTGTAGAAGGAGCTCCGGTAGCAAAATAAATAAAGGAGGTGAAGGAAGATGGCAGCAAAACATGTGATATATGGAGAGGATGCAAGGGCGAGGCTTAAAGCGGGTGTTGATAAGCTCGCCAATGCTGTTAAAGTAACCCTCGGTCCCAGAGGAAGGGAGGTAATTATAGAGAAAAAGTGGGGAACACCCGTTGTTACAAAGGACGGTGTTACCGTAGCAAAAGAAATAGAGCTTAAGGATCACTATGAAAACATAGGGGCTCAGCTTGTTAAGGAGGTTGCTTCAAAAACCGCTGATGTGGCAGGAGACGGTACAACAACCGCAACCCTTCTCGCTCAGGAAATATTCACCGAAGGATTAAAGGCTGTAGCTGCAGGCGCTAATCCGATGGATCTCAAAAGGGGAATTGATAAAGCCCTTGAAAAGGTTGTTGAGGAGATAAGGAACCTCTCAGTCAGTGTATCCGGCAGAAAGGAAATAGAACAGGTGGCTACCATTTCCGCAAACAACGATCCCTTCATAGGAAAAATAATAGCGGATGCAATGGAGGCTGTTGGTAAAGATGGTGTTATAACGGTTGAGGAATCAAAATCAGCTGATACGACCCTTGAAACCGTACAGGGAATGCAGTTTGACAGGGGATACCTATCACCCTACTTTGTAACGGATCCCAACAAGATGGAGGCTGTTCTTGAAGATCCATACATATTGATCTTTGAAAAGAAGATATCCAATGTAAAAGATCTATTGCCTCTCCTTGAAAATATAGTAAAACTTGGTAAACCTCTACTCATAATAGCTGAGGATGTTGAAGGAGAAGCCCTTGCAACACTGGTCGTTAACCATATCAAGGGAGTTATAAAGGCATGTGCTGTTAAGGCTCCCGGATTCGGTCAGAGAAGGAAGGACTATCTCCAGGATATAGCTATACTTACAGGGGGCACTGCTATAACTGAAGAACTGGGTATCAAGCTTGAAAGCGTGACCGTTGATATGCTCGGAAGGGCGGATAAGGTAATAGTTGATAAGGAAAACACCACCATAGTTGGCGGTAAGGGTTCAAAGGAACAGATCCAGGCAAGGATAGAGCAGATTAAAAAACAAATTCAAGAGACAACATCCGACTATGACAGGGAAAAGCTTCAGGAGAGACTTGCCAAACTGGCTGGCGGTGTTGCAATAATAAGGGTTGGTGCTGCAACCGAAGCGGAGCTTAAGGAGAAGAAGGCGAGGGTAGAAGATGCGGTTCATGCTACGAAGGCTGCGGCTGAAGAAGGAATAGTACCGGGGGGTGGTGTTGCACTTCTGAGAGCATCTGAAGCCCTTGAAGATCTTCAACTTGATAATCAGGATCAACAGCTCGGAGCGGATATACTCAAAAAGGCATGCAGGTCTGTTATAAGACAGATAGCTTACAATGCGGGATTTGAGGGATTTGTGGTTCTTGAGAAAGTTATAGAACTTGGTAAGGAGAAAGGTAAGAACTGGGGATTTGATGCTGCGGTAGGTGAATACAAGGATATGGTTGAAGCGGGTATAATAGATCCCACCAAAGTGGTAAGGACCGCGGTGCAGAACGCTGTATCAGTTGCTGGAACAATGCTTACCGCGGAAGCCCTTGTGGCGGAACTCCCTGAGGACAAGAAGAAGGAAACACCTTCACCCGAAATGCCCTCCGACTTTGACTGATGTTAAAAAGCCCCCACGGGGGGCTTTAATTTTTTTTATTAACTTTAAATTTTTTCTTATCCATTACGGGAGGGAAGGGTATTATAATAAACATTAGCCAATGACCCCACCCTTTAAATTGCCTTTCTTTTCCTGGTTTCATAAGTATTCCTTTAATAGCTTTTTGAGGGATAGTATAGCGGGTTTGACCGTTGCTTCTGTCCTGGTTCCCCAGAGTATGGCTTATGCCTTACTTGCTAATGTACCTCCTATTCACGGTATATACGCAGCATCCATACCTGTGATAATAGCATCAATTTTCGGCAGTTCAAGGTTCCTTGCTACTGGACCCGTTGCTATGACTGCCCTCCTTTCCGCTTCCGTTTTGAGTACGGTGGCTGTCCCCGAATCCACCCTTTGGATAGAGCTTATGGCTCTTCTTGCCATACTCGTCGGAGTTATAAGAATAACAATAGGAGTTTTTAGACTCGGATTTGTGGTTGAACTTATATCCAACAGTGTGGTTATAGGGTTTACAAGTGCGGGTGCGCTTGTAATAGCTCTGAGTCAGCTCGGTCATTTGTTGGGATTCAAGACTGTCCAGACAACCCATATATTTCTTATACTCGTTGATATTGCAGGTAAGATAACGAATATACACTTTTATACATTTGCCATAGGCGTATTTGCCTTTCTGATAATAAAGATTGCAAGTAGGATAAGCGGATACATACCTGGTGCTTTATTGGCTGTAGTTATAACCTCATTTATATCTTATATGTACGATCTTGAAGGGAAGGGTGTTGCAATAGTAGGGCATGTTCCTCAAGGATTTCCCGCCCCTTCTTTGCCCTCAATGGATTTTGAAATTGTATCAAAGCTTTTGGGAGGTGCTTTTGTAGTTGCCTTTTTCGGTCTCATAGAGGCGGTAACAATAGCAAAGACCCTTGCATTGAAGGCGGGTGACAAATGGGATCCCAATCAGGAACTTATAGGCCAGGGTTTGGCTAACATATTCGCAGGTTTTATAAAGGGATTCCCTGTAGGCGGATCCTTTTCAAGATCTTCCCTTAATTTTTATATAGGGGCATCATCTCCCCTTTCTAACATAATAAGCGGTTTCATCGTTATACTTACACTGCTTTATATGGCACCCGCCTTTTACTATCTTCCTAAGGCTGTACTTTCCGCAATAGTTTTATCCGCTGTTATAAATCTTATAAGACCTCAGGACATATTAAAACTTTACAGGATAAATAAAATAGACGGTTTGGTAGCCTTTTTAACCTTTATATCCGTATTCTTCATGGATCTGTGGGTTGCCATAGTTCTTGGAATCATGACTTCTCTCGGGAGCTTCGTTTATAAAACTATGTACCCCCGGATAGTTGTACTTTCAAGGGATCCAGAATCTAATACCTTTGTGAATGCGGAAAGAAGAAACTTACCCCAGTGTCCCCAAATCCTTTATATAAGACCCAATACCTCTATTTATTTCGGTAACGCCCAGTATGTTTATGACTATATAGTAAACAAGGTGATTGAGAAAAAGGAGAGAGGAAAGTTAAAGT
Source organism: Aquificales bacterium (assembly GCA_027037055.1). Taxonomy (GTDB): domain Bacteria; phylum Aquificota; class Aquificia; order Aquificales; family Aquificaceae; genus WFWF01. Next base: position 45,544 of record JALWBR010000038.1, read on the forward strand.
ATGTACTCATTGATATGGAGGCGGTTAACTACATAGACGCAACAGGCTCCCAGACTCTTATAAGGCTTATAAACACATTAAAGGATATGAAGGTAGAAACCGCTTTTGCCAATATAGGATGCGATGTTTATATCCTTTTGGAAAATGTAGAATTTGATAAATATGTAAATCATGAGCTTGTGTTTGATTCAAAGGGTCATTCTATAAGGGAATTGATAAAAAGGGTTGATCATGAATACTGTCGCAACAGCTGTCCTTACACAGTCTTTAGGGAGTGTGTGGATATAAAAAAAGGAAACTTTACTTCAAATAACTTTTAAATCTATTCATGTTTACTACCGTATTTGCCATCTCAGTCTTTTCCTTCTCCGCGGTTTCAATAAGGTGGTTTATTATCCTCAAGCATTCCTTTGCCTCTTCAACCGACATGCCTTCCGATCCGAAATCAATCTCTTTTATTCTCTGGCATGTCTTTATTAGATCATCAAATTTCCTTTCTTTTAGTAGCAGTTCGCATTCAAGTAGCAGATCTTTGAGCGTTTTCCTCATGCCTTTTCTCCAGTTCAGCCCAAACACTTCTTAGGTCTTCAAATATCTTTATCATCTCTTCAATAGATTTTACATCATTTTCAACATTTATCCTTATGAGTTCTTGAATGAAAGCTTCATATATACTTTTTAGGTTTACCGCTATCTCTCCACCCTTTTCCGTATCAAGGATGGCTTGAAGAAATATTACTATATCCGTAGCCCTTGATAGACTTTCCGCTTTTGTTTTTAAATTTTCCATATCATCAAGTCCCGTCTCTATGGCGGATTTTGCATTATGTAAGAGGTTTATGACCTTATCGTAGAGCATTACTATAAGCTGAACCGGAGAAGCTGTCGTTACCATGCTTTCAAGATATGCGTCCGCGGGATTCATTTTTTCTCACCTCCTGCCATTTGGGAAAGGGTGAGGGTGAACTGTTGTAGGCGCTGTCTTATATCGTTCATCTCCGCTATGAAAGATTCTATCTTTGAAAATTGGTATCTAAGGAACTCTTCTTCTTTTGCAAGCCTCTCAGCCAGTTCCCTTGCCCTTTCTTCTAAGGACCTTATCCTGTCATCAAAGAAGGATTTGTAAACATCAATACTACTTTTTTCCCTTTCAAGGTACTTGCCAAATATGTCTTTCATATTGTTAATAAGATCTTTTACCTTATCCTTATCATTGGTTATGAGATTATTGAGATTTTCTGTTTTTAAAGATATTTCACCCGTATTGGAGTTATAATCCACAAGGTCTTCATTGATGAGAAGATTAAGAAAGTTCGCCAGATTGCTCTTTACTGTCTTTATAGTGTTGTCGCCTATGAATATACCTTCGTTAAGATCGGTGAGCTGGTTTACCATGGATATAACACCGTTGTACTTCTCAACAAAATCATTGAAAAACTTGGTTATGGGAGAATTGTCATCCTCTACGGTAACCGTTGCGGTGCCCGTATTTTTCACCGTTATACTTAACCCGCTTATAACATCCTGGAAGGTGTTGGAAGGGCTTGTTATGGGAGATCCGTTTCCTATGGTTATGCTTGCATTCTTTGCATTCTGGAGTGTATCGAGTCCTGTACCGAGCTCCGTCGGGAGCGATCCTACTATTTCTATGGCATAGGTATTTGTAGTTGTGTCAGTTTCAATATCCGAATCCTCCGGTCTTTTTTCGGATAACATGAGCTTGTATGTGGATCCGTCAAAATAAACGGATGCCTTTACATAGTCCTGAGCTGAATTTATCCTGTTTACAAGATCTTCAAGGGTTTCACCTACATTGTAGTCTATTGTAAACTCCTCATAGGTGGAGGAAGATTTATTGAATCTTAATGTAAAGCTACCGCTTGAAGCAAAGGTATCACTCAAACTATTGAAACCGCCGTTGGATACCCTTATCTCAGTTTGTGCCAAGCTGTTTACTGTAACATTGAAGGATATGTTGGGTGCATCTTCGGTTGCTGTTGCTGTCAAAACATCCTTATCGGAAGATGTTGCTTTTTTCCCTTTAAACAGATCGTCCACATTAAGATTATCAAAAAGGGATAGAAAGTCATTAACAGCACCTGCAAAATTGGCAAGGGAAGATGCCTTTGCCTGAGAAAGGGCTATCTCTTGGTTTATCTTCTGAAGGGGTATGGATTTAAGCTGTATTATTCTTTCTACAAAACCCGCTGCATCAAATTGACCTGTCAGACCTGACATAAATAGTTCACCAGCCATGACTATATCCTCTCGTTTATAATTATCCCGAGCATCTCATCTATCCTTTTCATGATGGATAGCATGTAGTCGGGAGGGATCTGCCTTATTACCTTATCCGTTTCCTTTTCAACAATCTTTATAACAGGAATGTCCAGTTCATTGTCTATGTCTATTCTAAGATATTTGTTTAAATAATCCATTTTTTTTCTTATCTCCTCAATGATCCTTTTGAGTTCCTCTCTATCTATCTGATTATTGCTTCCGTTTGTTTCTTCCATTTTTACATCAGCCCGTTCCTTCTGTTCGGGAGGTATCTTTATAGGGTTTTGGGTTACCTGCCTTGTCACCTCCAGTTCTTTTATGGGAACCTTTTCTATCCGCATGGCACCCACCTCAAATTAAAAAGGGGGAGGAGGACCTCCCCTTAATCGGAGGCTTTATCTCAGAAGCTGAAGCACCATTTGGGGTATGGCGTTCGCCTGAGCGAGCATTGCCATGCTTGCCTGCATCCTTACCTGCTGTTTTGTAAACTCTATCATCTCCTTAGCGAAGTCAACATTTCTTATAACATTTTCAGCTTCATTGGTGTTATCTTGAGCTACCTTTTGGTAATCTTGGATAGCCTGCAGATTTAACATTACGGAACCTACATCCGCCCTCAGGCTGTCCACCTTCTTTATGGCAACATCAATCACTTTCATTGCAAGTTCTGCTCCTTGGTTGTCCGTTACATCTATGGAGTACAGGTTGAAGAGGCTTGCGGATACGGAAGTACCTGCAGCTATTGTATTACCACTAACATCTTGGAAAGTAAAGTCATCAACGCCGTTGTGTTCAAATGTATAGGAGTTTTCACCCAGTATTGTGAGTTCTCCAACTTTTACGGCATACCCATCTGTATTTGTTCTATCAACAGTTCCTGAGGCGTCTTTTATAAATTTTGCAAGATCTACTGAGGTGGTGTTATCTGCTCCAAGTGTACCCGATAGGGAAACGTCAATAGCTATGGTTTCCCCGTTTTCCGTTTCAAGAACCAATCTTCCATCTTCCGCCCTTGCTGTTATACTTACACCGTTTGCTGAAGCTTCAGTGTTTATATCAGTTACTATCTGGTCAAGGGTTATAGTTGTGCTTGCTGAAGTTGTTGCAGAATAGGTAAGTGTAAAGTCGGGGGCTCCTGTTACATCCTTGTTTCCTACAAAGAATTCCAATGTAAGGGTTACAGTTCCTGTGGTTGACATAACAGTTATTGTTCCGAAGGTTTCATTCGCCTTGCTTACGTTTTTGGCGGATGCAGTTATTCCGAGGTCCCTAAGTGTGGTGTTGTTGTTGATATTGTTAGCAACGGTTGCAGCATCTATTAGCTCTTTACCGCTTCCGTATGATAGGACTGTAATCCCTTCAACTTTAACATATTCCGTATTTGCTGTTACTAAGAAGGTTCCGGTTGCTGAACTTAAGTCTGTAGATCCTGATATTGAGTTACCTTTACCAAATATTACATAAGCACCCAAATCCGTTGCCTTAACGGAGCTTATATTAACGCTTATTGTCTGTTCCGATCTCGCACCGTAGTGGATCACCTTGTTTTTGAATGTACCGTCAAGAAGATTTATTCCGTTATATTCCGTATCCGTTGCTATCTTCTGTATGGCATCAATCAGGTTTCTGATGTCAGCTTGGAGGGCACTTCTTGCGTTGGGGTCATTTATGTCGTTGGCTGCGCTTTGAGCTTTTGTGTACATGGTCTTCAGTTTGTCATAGATCTGGGATATACCGCCTTCCGCAATTTGGAGTGCGGATATGCCCGTCTGGATGTTCCTGTTACCCTGTTCCAGTGCGGATCCTACCAAAGAGAGCTGGTCTGCTATGAAAAGACCCGCAGCATCGTCCGCCGCTGACAGAATCCTGTAACCCGTGGATAATCTCAGGAGAGATTTGTTCATTGATCTCTCCGTGTTAACAAGGGCTGTGTGGCTGGCCGCCGCCTGGTAGTTAAAATTAATTCTGAGCGCCATATCTTTACACCTCCTTTCAGATGTAACTTCTAAGTTTTTATATCGGCTAAATTTTTCTTTTTTGAAGTATAATAAACCTCGTGCCTTCCAAGGATAAGATTCCTCCCTCCTTGAAAAAAGCAGTAGATCTTTTATCCGTGATCCCTTCCTATGGGGAGAGAAGCGCGGGAAGGTTTCTTTACAATCTACTCAAGCTTAAAAAGGAAGAAAGGATTAAGGTTGCGGAGGCAATTATGGAAGCTGTTAAAAATCTTAGGAACTGTAAAGAATGTTTCATAGTAACGGACAAAGAGGTATGTGATATATGCGCTGACGGTGAAAGAAATAAAAGGTTTATCTGTGTTGTGGAGGAGTCTCAGGATGCTTATGCCATAGAGAAGCTCGGTAGATATACAGGGGTTTACCATGTTTTGTTGGGCAGGATTGCTCCCCTGGAAGGAATATCCCCCCAAGATCTTACCATTGATAAACTGCTTGAAAGGATAGAAAAATACGGTGTTAAGGAAGTTATATTGGCTACAAATCCCAATGTTGAGGGGGAGGCAACCGCAAATTATATAGGCGGATTGATATTAAAGAGATTTCCAGCGGTAAAGGTAACAAGGACATCCTACGGTTTGCAGTTCGGTTCCCTAATTGAGCTTTCCGATGAGATCTCCTTGGAAAAGTCTATGGAAAACAGAAAGGAGCTACAGTAACTCCTCCTCTTCTTCCTCTTCGCGGGGTATTCGTACTGGAATGACAACCATTTTATCCTTTGAAGGAATCAGTGCATACTGAATAAGGGGTCCAGCCATATTGTATAGGGCGGTGGGTATCCCCCTGCCCATGTATATGTGACCGAAACCCACTATTACAATTATCTTTTCATATTCCCCCGTCCATAAGTATCTGTATATACTGTAAGCCATACCGTTATCCCAAGCCATCTGTATATCAAGGAAGGATTTTATGTTTTTTACCTTATGGCTTTCAAGTGCCTTAATGAGAAGTCTTTTATAAACTTCGTCAGGCTTTGTTATAACGGGGGGAAGATATTCGCTGTTTATATTTTCAAGCCCTTTCTTTCTTATTTCTCGGATCAGCTCTGTAGGAATGTTCATTGCTATTACGGTTATTTCATTTTTTTTGGCAAATCTCCATATTCCTCTGTAAAAATCGGGATTATACTTCCACCTTTTTTTGTATTCTGTAAGCTCAAGCATTTTATCCTCATCTATCTCACACTCTATATACTGATCAAGATACTTTTGAAAGGGGGCTTGAAACATCTCCATGGCTATTGCTATGTATGGTTCCCTTTCGTATATTGCCTTTATAACTTTAAGCTGGAATTCATGTATTTCTTTATGGGTGTGGATCTCACCTATGTATATAACATCAGCTTTCATAAGCATATCTATTAGCTTGTTAAAGGAAATGTACTCCTTTGAGGGATAATAATATATCTTTAACTCCTTGCCCCACACCACGGGGGTAATTAGCAAAATTAATAAGAGCCGTTTAAATTTTACAGTCATCAATTAACCTCTTTACATCCTCTCTGACCTTTTCGGTAATTTCGTCATATCCTTTACTATCTGGGTAAACTGGGTGTCCTAATACTATTTTTATTTTCTTAGGTCTGGGTATTTTGTGTTTAACGGACATTACTTCAAAGGTACCGCATATTGCCACTGGTACAATGGGAACATTAAGCTCTTTGCTGAGTATGGCAAATCCCTTTTTGAAAGGTAATAGCTGTCCGTCTCTTGTTCTTGCACCTTCTGGAAATATAACTATTATCTTACCCAACCTTAATACCCACGATGCCTTTTGAAGGGATTCCCTTATTCCCTTTTGTACATTTACCGTTATAACATGGGCTAACTTGCCAAATGTTGATGTAAAGGGATTGCTGAAATAGGTTTCCTCTCCGAGGAAAAATGTATCTTTTGCTATTTCTTCTGGGAGGAGTGCGGACAATACAAAGGAGTCTATGTAGCTTGCATGATTGGGCGCCAATATAAAGGGTTTATCGGGCAGTTTTACATCCGGTGGTATTACAATTTCCGCCCTGTTGTATAGGATAAAAAACAGTTTAAGGATTTTTCTTCCGAGCCAGAATATGAAGGGGTAGTCTTTCAGAGGAGGTATTTCTGCATCTTTTAATATTTCCTTCCAGTTTACCGAAGTCGGCTCTTCTTTTATTTTTTTAGTTTCTATAAGATTTAAAAGGGAAGCGACGGTCATATATTTAGCCAATTCTTCCTCTTTTATCTCAACACCGAAGGTCTTTTCTATAAAGGTTTGTAGCTCTACCTTACCCAAGGAATCCAAGCCGAGGTCAACCTCAATATGATCCTCCGGATACACCTCTTTACCCGTCAGCTTTTCAAGGAATTCCTTAAGTTTCTTTCCTGCTGGGCTTTCTAATATTTTCTCCTCAGTCTTCTTAGGTTTGGAAACGGATGTTTCGGCGAACTCCTTGAGCATAAATCTCTTTAATTTACCAAGTCTTGTTTTGGGAAGCTCTCTGTTAACTATAGTTATACCTTGTATCCTTTTCCATTCTGGTAGCTTTCTGTTAAACCTATCTATTACCTCCCATTTTATATACTCGTGAATGTTTACAACACCGAGTTCCCTTAGCTTTTCAAAGTCAGGGTATATTATTGCGTGTAGAGTGTCGTTCTGTTCAACTATTCCTACCTCTTTTATTAAGCTTGAAGCCTTTAAAAGCTCTGTTTCTATCTCCTCTGGGTTTATGTTCTTACCCGAACTAAGTACTATGATATCCTTTTTCCTCCCTGTAATGTAAAGATATCCCTCATTGTCCATGTATCCAAGATCACCCGTATAAAGCCATCCGTTTTTTATAACTTCCGCTGTTTCTTTTTCCTTCTTGTAGTAACCCTTCATAACATTGGTTCCCCTAAGGAGAACTTCTCCCTCTTCGGAGATTCTTACCCTTACATCCCTTATGGGTATTCCTACAGAACCGAGCTTAATCCTATTTGGCGGATTTATGGTTGCTATAGGGGAGGTTTCCGTCAAGCCGTAGCCTTCTATGATGGTAAATCCGAGATCGCTCAGATCCTTGGCTATCTCTAAATCAAGTTTGGCGCCCCCGCTGACAAAATACTTTATATTACCTCCGAAGGCGTCGTGTACCTTTTTGAATACTAACCTTTTTATCTTTTTTGAGGGAATGGGTCTTAGAATTCTAAATATAGTTTTAGCCACCGGATTTTTATTTATCTCTTCAAATATTTTCCTGTGAAACAGGCGATAAAGCCTCGGTACTCCTATGAGTATTGTAATTCTATATTTTTTAAGCTTTTCCATTATGTCTTCGGGTGTAAGCTTATCAAGGAATACTATTGTTGCACCTATGTAAAGGGGATATATCATGGATGTTACCAAAGGGTAGGCGTGGTGAAAGGGCAATATGGCAAGGGTCCTGTCTTCCTTCGTTGCTACTTTAAAATCATCTATACCATATATGTTTGAGAGAATATTTTTGTATGTAAGCATAACACCCTTTGGTTTACCCGTGGTTCCCGATGTGTAGAGTATGAGGGCGGTATCATACTTTGACACATTTATGCTTTTTTCTGTTGGCTTGGGATAGAGGAAGTTATCAAAATTAACCGCATCAATTTTTATATCTCCTTCTTCTATAGCTTTAAACAGGGCGTCCTTGGTTGTGTCCGAATAGAACACCATTTTCGGTGTGGCATCCTTGAGTATATACAAAATCTCTTCGGGTGAAGACATAAAGTCTATGGGTACGACAATCCCTGCCCTTTTAAGGGTGGCGAAAAAGGCATACACCCACTCGGGTCTGTTTTCCGATATTATCGCAACCCTATCCCCCGGTAATATATCAATTAGAGTATTCAGGCAGTTTATTCTGTTTATAAGCTCCCTGTAACTTATATTTTCTCCCCCGTATATAAGGGCAGTTTTACTGTGATCTTCTATTTTTATCATACATTTAAGAATTATATGAGTTTTTCAACGGGCATACCCAGGTAAAAGCCTTGTGCATAATTTATACCTATTTTCTTCAATATTTCAAGTGTTTCCTTATTTTCCACACATTCCGCTATTGTCTTTATATTAAGTTTTGAACATAAAAACTGGATACTTTCAACAAAGGCGATATCTTTATCCCCTCCGAGATAAAGCTCCTTTATGAACTCCCCGTCTATCTTTACAAAGGATGCGGGTATGTATTTAAGGTAGTAAAAGGAAGAGTATCCACTTCCGAAGTCATCAATGGCAAGTTTAAATCCTTTATTTGTAAGGTTTACCCTAATATCTTGAAGAACGAGCAAAACATCTACAGCCGTCTTTTCTGTAATTTCAAAAACAATTTCTTCAGGCTTTACTTTATACTCTTCAACGATATTAGCTATGTACTCCATGAAATCCTTATCCTTTATTTCCCTTCCAGAAAGGTTTATAAATAGTAGTTTGTCAAAATTTGTTTCTACTTTCTGTTCAAGGGCTTTCCTTATTATTATCCTGTCAATGTCCCTTATGGTTCCCAATCTTTCCGCCATATCAATGAACCTGCTTGCACTTGCCACATACCCTTCATGGTCTATGAGCCTTGACAGAACTTCATATCCTATTACCGAGTGATTTTCAATGTTAAAGATGGGTTGGAAGAATGGCATTAGCTTACTTTCATCTATACTTCTGAGTATAAGTCTGTATTTTTCGTTTTGATTTTCAAGGGAGAATTTAATATTCTGCGGATCCAATATAATAACCATATTTTTACCCATATCTTTTGCCTTGTACATAGCCAAATCTGCGGCTCTTACAAGTTCTTTGCTTGTTGTACCGTGGGTAGGAAATTCAACTACTCCTATGGATGCCCTTATAGATATAAGGTTTCCATCAGGCACCGCAACTTTTTTTTCATTAAAAGCCTTCAGTATCCTTTGAGCAACCTGCTTTGCTTTATCTATGGGTGTTTCACTGAGAATTACACCGAATTCATCACCGCCTATCCTCGCTACTATATCGCCTTCCCTGAGAACCTGTTTTAAAACGCTGGCTACTTCTTTTAAAAACAGATCACCTATATGATGCCCGTAAGCGTCATTTACATATTTAAAATTATCAAGGTCTATCATCATGAGGGAGAATCTGTAGCCTTTCCTTTTTGCCCTTGTTATTTCGTAATTTAAGAAACTATCAAACACTCTGCGGTTAAAGAGTTCGGTAAGGGCATCCCTTTCCGCCAAAAATTCAAGCTCGGATATTGCGGTACTTAACGCCTTGGAAGAGCCTATAATAAGGCTCATTAGCGATATAATAAAATTCACCGCTTCCTCTTCCTTGGGTAGAAGGGGTTTCTCAATAAATTTACCTATTCCCAAAACTCCTCCCACATTAGGAAACTCGGGTAAGAACTCCCTGAACTTTATATATATCTCACCACTTTTAGGTACTTCCTCTCCACCTACATGTCTGTTTATCCACTTTACCTTTGTATTTTTTGTATCTGTGAACATCCTTATTATCTTAAGAATCTCCTTCTTTACCGGTTTTATGTCTTTTATATCCGCAAAACACATGAGATGGACCTTCACCATATCTTCCGAAGGTTTGAAAATACCGAAGAAGAAGTGAAAATCAAAAATACTTCTGAGATCTCTTAAAATCTTTTCCGAGAATTTTTCCCAGTTATCAATATTGTCCTTTGAAAATATAATGTTCTTTATAAGATCATTTTCCTTTTGAAGTAGCTCCTTTTCTATATAACTATCCTTAAGCAATTTTAATATGAAAAGGGACTTTTTAAGTCCATCCCTTACCAGATCTATATTAGAAAGGGTTGTATCCTTTACATGATCAATAATCGTATCCATACCTTTTTCTAAGCAGATCTCAATATTGCCGTTACCTGATTCAAGACACTCTTTTAGGGTTATCTTAAATCCTTCAACTACGGAAATATCCCTTAGCATATTCTCAAGGGCTCTGCCGAATTTGTAGGATATTTCCTCCTCAAGCTGTTCAAATCCCAAGTTACCGTTTTTCATATCCAAGCTCCGCTACCCGCGAGGTACTTCCTTTTATAATTTATCTTCAAGAAAGGCAAAGACAATGATAAACCAGAGAATACCCACCCCTATGTTTGTTATAAGCATAAGGCTTACGCCGTATTTTAGGGCTAAACCACCCGCCATACTTCCTACAAATGCTCCTATAAACTGGCTCGTGTTATAAATACCTGTGGAGAGACCTCTTACATGTTGTGGTGAAAACTTTGAGAGTAAAGAAGGGAGAACCGGTTCAAGCATGTGAAATCCTATCAAAAACAGGATTATGGTTGCCACCGCTGATATTAATGTTTCCGTAAAAAGGTAGGGTAGCGCGGAAAGGGACAGTACCCCTATTCCTATTATTATTGCTTCCTTTAGTTTTTTCCTTTTTTCAGCCCATATTGTAAAAGGTACCATTATAAATATGGAGATTAGTATGGCGGGCAGGTATATCTCCCAATGCTTTCCTTTTGGCATACTGTGTTTATCTATAAGCTCTATGGGCATTACAACGAATATGCCTACCAATAGTATTCTTTCCAGTAAGGTTGAAAGGTAGAGTATAAGCAATCTTTTATCCCTGAGAAGTAAACTTATATTCTTTAAAGATACATCTGTGTGATTGTAATGTTTTTCCGGCTCCGGTATTTGGAAAATAAGGTAAAGTAGAGCTATGAGGGAAAACAAGCCCGTAATAAGGAATATAAAGGGTACCCCGAATTTGCCAGCAAGTAGGGGAGCTATGGTGAGGCTTATGCCAAAGGCAAGCCCTATGGTTGAACCTATGAGTGCAAAGGCTCTTGTCCTCGTCTCTTCTTTTGTCAGATCAGCAGCAAGAGCCACCGCGGTTGATGATATGGCACCCATACCTTGTATAGTTCTTCCGAGAATGAGTAGCAATATATCCTTTGCCCAAGCTCCTATGAAGCTTCCGATAGCATAAACTATCAATCCTATACCTATTATTATTTTCCTGCCGTATTTATCAGAAAGGTGTCCGAGCGGTATCTGAAATATAGCCTGTGTAAGACCGTATATGCCTACAGCCAGACCTACGAGTATGGGGGAACTTCCCTCCATATCCTTGGCATAAGGGGCGAGGACCGGTAACAACAGAAAAAGGCCCAACATCCTTATGACAGAAATAAGTGATATGCCTAAGATGACCTTTCTTTCTTCCTTTGAGAAGCCTTTGAACATTCGCTATTGAGACTCCAAATGTTTCTTAATTATATTCAGAAGGGTGAGTAGAACATTTTTTACACTCTCCTTATCTATGGCGGATACACCGACAACGGGAATACCTTCATCATCTTCTATATCAAGGGCTATCTTTACATCTTCTGGGGACCATGCATCGGGTAAATCTTGTTTGTTTGCACCGACAACGGTGGGTACGGGAAACCTTGACTGGAAAAAGTTTATTATCTTCCTTGCCTCATGAAAGGAGGCGGGATCAGTGGAATCTACGAGTATTATAATTCCGAGGGCACCTTCACCCAATATCTCCCACATAAAATCAAATCTCGCCTGTCCGGGGGTGCCGAACAGGTAAAGTTCATGTTCATCATCTATCTTTATCTTTCCGAAATCCATGGCTACGGTTGTATGGTCTTTTATCTTACTTTCTTCCCCCCTCGTCTTTTTCTCCGTTGTAACCGTCTTTATCTCGCTTACCGTATTTATAAACTGTGTTTTACCTGCAGCAAATAGACCGGAAATGACGATTTTTATCTTTTTTATTCCCTTCATAACACTTTTATCTTCTCAATAATCTTAGTCAGCAGATCAAGGGTTATGGATAGTTTGGGTTTAACCTCCCTTTTCTTCCTTCTTATAAACCCTGCCGCAAGCAAGCCGTACAACGCCCTTCCTACGGTGAGATCATCCATTTCCGCAATCCTTTTAATCTCTCCTACGGTTCTTTCACCGTCAACCAAGGATAGCACCTTTTCTTCTTCTGGTGTCAGTTTTACCTTGCCGAGCTTTTCCTCTACATCCGCGGAGGTTTCAAAGGTAAGCATCTCATCCGATATCTTTCTTTCTATTTCCTCCGGGGTGAGGGTCCTTGAAGCCCTCATTATAAGTTCTTCTATATGTATATATACGGGTACATCCGAATCATACTTTATAAATCCGAGGGTAAAAGAGAATATACCCTCCCTGTTGTTTAATCTCGGCAAAAAGAATTTTTCAATGGTTTTATATAGTTTATCTTTTGATATTCTTAATTTATTAAGCAGAGAATCAAAATGCCTTTCCGCGTAAACCCTGTAAACCTTATCAACGGGTCTTGCGAAGACAAGCTCTCCGTCTTTGACATAATAAGCTACCGTCATATCTTTCCATTCAACCATAAGTATTCCACTTTTTCTGTCCCTTGCTATAACCTGAAATATATCAACAAAGTTAAAGGTTGACAGGTCTCCCGTTAGCGCCATTTAAAGCTCCATCACCTTCCTTAAATTCTCCTGGGATCTCCTTATTTCCATAAGAAGCAATCCGAGTTTAACATTGTTGTCCGCGAGAACGGTAAGTACCGCTTCTTGTCCTATCCCTGTGAGTATCACATATCCGGTATCTCCCTTTATCGTTATTTGTTCCAGTGTTCCCTTCTCCAATTCCTCAGCAACTCGTTCTCCGAGGGAAAGGATTGCTGCGCTCATTGCCGCTATCCTATCTTCCTCAAAACCTGCACCGAGGGCTGACGCTATAGGGAGGCCGTCAGAACTCACAAGCGCTGCACCTTCAATACCCGCGTTTTTTATCAGCTCCTGTAATATGGCTGAATATTTATCCATAAATTAAACCTCCTTATATATCCTTAAAAAATTTTAAACTATTCTCAATCTTTTCTTCTTCATATTTAAGCCTTTCTATCCTCTTCTTGAGATTTTCCACATCCTCCCTGCTCAGCGATTCGCTTTGCTTAACGGTGCTTAGTATTTCATCAACTTCCTTTCTCATAGTTTCTATTCCTTCCTTAAGCTCCTTTAACCTTTTTCTGTATGTTTTAAGGACCATATCTGTTACCTGACCGAGGGCGCCTATGGGATCAAGCCCTTTGGGAAGATCAACATCGGTATAACCCTCAATGGATTTGGACAAACCTTCTATTGCCTTTGAGATATTATCCGCTATTATATCCAGTTGTTCTTCAAGCTCCTCCACTTCTTTGGAGAATTTGGTCTCAAGTGTTTTAAGTGTATCATTCACACTTTCAATGATATCCACAGTTTCCTCGGGAATGGGGATGGGAACCTCTATATCCCTTTCCTTTTCTTCCATAAGCTCAATCGTGTAAAGCAACCTCCCGACTACTTGATTTATCTTTGCTTTTATATAAACATAGAAGCTCAGAGATAAAACGAGTACAAAGGTGTAACCGAATATGACGGAGCTTACGGGATCAACCTTGGCGCCGTAATGCAGGAAGAGAGATAGTCCCGTTCCGAAGAATATCAGTACGAGTACGGAATATTTTAATATCTCACTACCTAAGGATGTAAGTCTTTTAATTTCCAGCATAATTCCTCCCTCGGAAGTTTATTATAGCACAGCAACTCCGAGAGGATTTCATCCGCTAATAATAAATATCTTTCCTTGATTGAAATGGTGGAGTCCGAAAATTCAAAAAACTCCTTAAGATGTTCGGGAATAAAAACCGAATCTTTGTTTATCCCTCTCATAGTTCTGAGCCCCAGTATTATGTATTCGGTAAAAAGATCTTCCCGTTTAAGACCAACATAAACTTCAACTGGCTTTTCTCCCTTTTTTAATCTTTCCACATATACATTAATATTTCTTACATTACTCCACCTCTTGTTATCGGCGTAACTCCATGCGGAAACACCTATTCCCAAAAATTCCCCGCCTGTCCAGTACATGAGGTTGTGCTTGCATATATATCCATCCTTAGCCCAATTGGATATCTCGTATCTTCTGAAACCCGCTTCCCTTAACCTCTCTGTAAGTAAATTATGCATTTCCACCAATTCATCCTCGTTCCTTTTAAAATCCTTGTAAATATGGAAGAAGGGAGTATCTTTGTAAAAGGTTAAAAGGTATGCGGACAAATGTTTTAAGGGCAGGGTGATAAGTATATCTATATCCTTCTCTAAGTCTTTGGCGGTTTGATGAGGATATCCGAAAATAATATCCGCGTTTATATTTTCTATACCCGTCTTAAAGGCATCATCCACCCCTTTTATTGCGTGCAAGGGTGTGTGTTTCCTTCCGAGGATGTAAAGGCCTCGGGGAGAAAAGGTTTGGATCCCGAAACTTATCCTGTTAATTCCTATATCCTTCAGATAGACAAAGTCATCTTTTGTGTAATCTTCTGGGTTGCATTCTATGGATATTTCCTTAGGTATTCCCAGTTTTTTATATATATAGTTTAGAAGGGTGTCATAATACCTCGGTGAGATTATGCTCGGTGAACCACCACCTATATACAGGGTTTTTATGTTAAATTCGTATTCCCCGAGGTAAATTTCTAATTCCTTTATCAGGTATCTTATATATTCGGAAATGTCATGATCCGATAACTTTACCGTATAAAAATCGCAGTAGGGACACTTTTCCCTGCAGAAAGGTATATGTATATAAATTCCTTCTATCATCTATTCATAATTTATTTCCTTTTCTGACTCAAACACTATCTTACGCGATCGGAAATCCTTTATTATGGAAAAGAGGGTTCCTATTATTAAAGAGAAGGTTATTACGGAGCTACCGCCGAAGCTTACGAAGGGTAAGGGTATCCCGACAACCGGCATAAACCCGAGGGTCATTAGGATATTTACGGACGATTGAAATAGTATAAGTGAGAAGGCACCCGCTATGAATAATCTTTCGGGATCCGTTTTTATAATGTTTGCATATAAAAGTATCCTCATCAGCAATACAAAAAAGGCTACGGTCAGTATGGAAGTACCGAAGAATCCGAGTTCTTCACCTATGAGGGAGAATATAAAGTCCGTATGTTTTTCCGGCAGAAACAAGAGGTGTGCTTGAGTACCTTGAAGTAATCCCTTTCCGAACACACCGCCCGAGCCTATGGTTATTATGGATTGAACTGTTTGGTATCCGCTACCCGTGTAGTTACTGTAAGGGTCTAAAACCGCAAAAATCCTGTCCTTTTGGTAGGGTTTCATAAAATTCCACAAAACTGGGAGGGTTAAAAGGACGAGTATAAATCCCCCTATGAAGTATCTCATTTTTACACCTCTTGCATAAAGCATAAATATGATAGGTACTATGAAGGTAACCGCTGTACCGAGATCCGGTTGTTTTAAAGTAAGCAGGAAGGGTATTGCAATAATAACAGAGAGTATGAGGGTTTCTACACTGAGAAACTTTCTTATCTTGGGTATTGTGTTTGCTGATATAAGAAGCAAAGAAAATTTCATAAACTCTGTAGGTTGTATGTAGAAGAATCCGAGACTCAGCCATCTTTTTGCGCCGTAAACAGTTTTACCGAAGAGAAATACGAGTATTATGAGCAAAAGGTTTATAAGGTAGATGGACAGGGATATATCAAATAAAAATTTGGGATTAATGCGCGGTATGAGTAAAATTATTGTCCACCCGAGTGTTATATAAAGTATCTGTTTGTATATAAGAAGGCTGTTTTCGGAGTAGGAAGCACTGTATATACCTATAAGCCCGAATATCTGAATTACTAAAAGGGCTTTGATAATATAAGGATCAAATCTTTTAAGTGCCTCCAGAAATTGCATTAACAACCCTCACTGTTTCCCCATCTTTCACCCTATCCTTCTCATTTAATATAGTGTCTCCCTTTATAACTATGGAGTGGGAGGGAGAAAGATCCAGCTTCCTTAAAAGCTCGTCAACCCTTATACTTTTACCTTCAATCTCTATATCCAGCTCCTTTCCTCTATAAATAACCTTCACAGACATATCAGGCGGGTTTGAGATAGACATTTTCAAACAGGCTGTTTCTGTACCTTTTCATTAGGTGTCTCTCCTTGGGTATATTTTCTTCTTCCAATTCAACGAAATACAGGCAGTTGGTTACACACTTGGAGACGCAGGAAGGAAGCAAACCGCTTTTAACCCTTTCAATACAGTAATCACATTTTTCTACTTTCATTGTGGTAGGATTGAAGGTTATAGCTCCGTAGGGGCAAGCTATTATACACGCCTTACATCCTATGCACAGGTTTTTATCAACATAGACTATACCCTTTTCACCCCTTCTCATCGCGGATGTGGGGCATGCTATTATGCAGGGTGCGGGATCACAGTGAAAGCAGTTTATAGGAAAAAATAGAGTTTCCGGTCTTCCATCCTTGGAGTAAAGTCTGAACACCTTCATAGGGCTTATGTGTATATTTTCAATTCCCTTATCCTGTTTGCAGGCAACCTCGCAGGAGAAACATCCTATGCATCTATCCAAATCTATGAGCATTACAACCCTTTTCATTGTCAAACTATTTTACTAAATTAGTCCTTCAAAAAATTCTTGCACCCACCACTTCAAATCCTTTCCCATAACTTCTTTTTTCATTGTTTCCATCCTTTTCTTCTTTTCTTCCGGTCCCATCTTAAGTGCTTTGTATATGGAATCTGCTGTTTTTTCTGTATCAAAGGGGTTAACCAGTATAGCTCCCCCTTTCAACTGCCAGCTTGCACCCGCAAATTTGCTCAATATCAATGCTCCCCTGTTATCAATCTGAGATGCAACAAACTCTTTGGCTACAAGGTTTAACCCGTCCATTATGGGTGTTATGAGGGCAAAATCCGCGAGTCTGTAAAATATGGCAAGTTTACTTGAGGGAAAACCTTTGTAGTAATAGTGTATAGGCACCCATCCAGGTTCTCCAAAGGATCCGTTTATTGTGCTTATTATCTGATCAATCTCTTTTTTAAGCTCCGAATACTCGTGAATCTTTGTTCTGCTCGGTACCGCCACCTGAATAAAGGACATTTTCCCCCTGAAGGAGGGGTATTTATCAAAAAACCTGTCAATGCTTAGTAATTTCTCTTTAAGACCTTTTGTATAGTCAAGCCTGTCAACACTTAAACCTATGAATTCAACATTAAGCTCCCTCCTCATCTTTTTAACCGCCTTTAAAGTATTCTTTGAGGATGCATCCCTTTGCCATCTTTCCGCATCTATACCTATGGGAACAGCCTTTACCTTTATCTCCCTGCCCTTCCATTTTATGCTGTTGCCTTGGATCACCGCATCTGTTAATCTGTCCACACAGTCAAGGAAGTTATCAACATACTCTTGGGTGTGAAAACCTATAACATCAGCTCCTAAGAAGCCTTCTATTATTTCCTTCCCCCACGGCAGGAATCTGTATATACAATAAGAGGGGAAAGGTATATGCCAAAAGAAGAAGATTCTGCCCTTAAATCCCTTATCCCTCATTATATTGGGTACTAAGGAAAGGTGGTAATCGTTAACCATTACCGTATCACCACTGCGGTACATTTCTAATATGGCATTTGCAAAACGCGTATTGACCATTCTGTAAGATGTCCAGAAGGCCTTTTCAAATATTGTTCTTGAGAGAAACATGTGGCATAGGGGCCAAAGGGTTTTATTGGAGAAACCGTAATAATAATTGGATATCGTTTTTTCGGATAAGGGGACAAACTTTATGAGAAAATTTTCATTCACTTCAAATACTTCGGGTATCCTCTGCCCTTTTCTTCCCCAACATACCCATACACCGCCGAGTGACTTTATTATGGGTTCAAGGGCTGAAACGAGACCCCCCACTGTTTTATGAAGCTTTAGTTTGTTTTCCCGAAACTCAATATCATAAGGCTCCCTGTTGGAGGCTACTATAAGTCTTCCCATATCACGCTATAATTCTATAATTATACTTTTCCCGGAGGTGGGTTTGTGTTAAGGTTGAAGATTAACGGTAACGAGATAGAGGTTGAAGAGGGAATAACCCTCGCTTCCCTTTATAAGAACTTGGGTATAAAGGATGCCATAGGAGGCTTGATAAACGGCAAAATCTTTGATCTCCAAACCCCCATTCATGAATCGGGTGAGGTAAAGCCTGTAAGAAAGGGGGATCCGGAGAGCCTTGAAATAATGAGACATTCCTTAGCCCATATTATGGCACAGGCACTTAAAGAGATTTACGGTAATGAAAGGGTACATCTCGGTGTAGGACCTACAACGGAAGACGGTTTTTACTACGATGTGGAAGTTGAAGGTGTAAGGATTTCCGAAGAGGATCTTCCCAAGATAGAGAAGAAGATGAAAGAGATTATTTCAAGGAATTATCCAATTCTCAGAAAGGAGCTGGAAAGGGAAGAGGCGAAGGAGTTATTCAGAAAGCTTAAGGAACACTATAAGGAAGAGATAATTGATAGAATTCCCGATGATGAGAGGATAAGTGTTTATCAGCAAGGGGATTTCATTGATCTATGCAAGGGACCTCATCTGCCTTCAACTGGTAAGGCGGGTGCGTTTAAGCTTACATCGGTGGCTGGTGCTTACTGGATGGGAGACTCTTCACGCCCCATGCTTCAGCGTATATACGGTATAGCTTTTTGGGATAAAAAGGAGTTGGAGGAAAGAATAAGATTCTATGAAGAGGCTAAAAAGAGGGATCACAGGAAACTTGGCAAGGAACTTGAGTTTTTTATGATAGATGAGGAGATAGGACCAGGTTTGGTAGTATGGCTTCCGAGGGGTAGCATATTCAGAAGAATTTTGGAGGATTATTGGAAGGATAAACATATAGCCCTTGGATATCAACTTGTTTATACACCCCATGTGGGAAGATCCCAGTTGTGGGAAAGGAGCGGTCATCTTGAGTACTACAAGCCGAATATGTTCCCGGAGATGGATATAGAGGGAACTGGATACTATGTTAAACCCATGAACTGTCCTTTTCATGTTGCCATATACAAGAGTAAGGTAAGAAGTTACAGGGATCTTCCTTTTAAACTGGCGGAGCTTGGAACCGTTTACAGATACGAGATGTCAGGAGTCCTTCATGGGCTTATGAGGGTGAGGGGATTTACCCAAGATGATGCCCATATAGTATGCAGACCGGATCAGGTAAAGGATGTTATAAAGGAAGTTCTGGATCTCACCTTGGAAATTCTGAGGGACTTCGGCTTTGAGGATTTTGAGGTTTACATTTCCACAAAGCCTGAGTATGCTATAGGTTCCGATGATCAGTGGAAGCTTTCGGAGGATGCCCTTAAATCCGCTGTGGAGGAATCTGGGCTTGTTTACAAGATTGATGAAGGTGGAGGTGCCTTTTACGGACCTAAGATAGATGTAAAGATAAGGGATGCCATAGGAAGGTTGTGGCAGTGTTCAACCGTCCAGTTTGATTTCAATTTGCCCGAACGCTTTGACATGTATTATGTAGGGGATGATAATCAAAAACACAGACCTTATATGATTCACAGGGCAATATTTGGATCCATAGAGAGATTTACAGGTATTTTGCTTGAACATTATGCGGGGCTTTTACCTATTTGGCTTTCTCCCACACAGGCTGTAGTTATACCCATAGCGGACAGACACCATGACTACGCATTAAAGGTTAAGGATTACCTTGTAAAGGAAGGTTTCAGGGTTGAAGCGGATCTAAGTGATGATAGAATGAACGCCAAAATAAGAAAGGCTGAGCTTATGAAGATACCTTATATCCTTGTTGTAGGCGACAGAGAGGTTGAGGAAGGAACGGTATCAGTGAGAAGCAAAAAGGAGGGCAATATGGGAGCTTATCCCCTTGAAGAATTTGCCAAATTGCTTGAGGAAAAGATAAAAAATAAAGAATAAAATGCCCAAGAGGTGTCAGCTAAGCCTTTTTTCCTGGTACTTTATAAGACCCTATTGCCCCTTATTCAAAAGGCTTTTTCGTTTTATATTCGGTATTAAGATACAGGGTGCAGAAAACATACCAAAAGAGGGTCCCTTTATAATAGCCTCAAACCACAGAAGTTATATTGATCCTCCCGTAATAGCCTCCGTGTTTCCCGAACCCGTCTTCTTTGTTGCAAAGGAAGAATTATTCCGAAATCCCTTGGCAGGTTTCATACTTAAACATCTTGCTGCAATACCTATTAGAAGGGGAGGTATGGATAAGGAAGCCTTAAGAAATTCCCTTAACATTCTCAAAGGGGGTTGTTCCCTATGTATATTTCCGGAAGGGACGAGGGCGGGAAGGGGAGCCTTTCTAAAGCCCAAGCCAGGTGTTGGTATGCTTGTATTAAAAAGCGGTGTTAAGGTTCTGCCCGTATATTTGGGTGGTACGGATGATGTTATGCCCAGGGATTCCCTTTTACCCAAGCCTTTCAGAGACATAAAGGTTGTTATAGGGAAGCCCTTGGAGTATAGAAAGGATAATATATCAGCAGGAGATCCTTACAGATATGTGGCGGAGGATATTATGAAGCATATAAAGGAGCTTGCGGAAAGTGTGCAATAAGCCCTTTATCATAGGAGTCATAGGTTTTAAAAACACTGGGAAGACAACACTTGTTGAAAAGATGGTGGGTTTTTATAAAAGGAAGGGATACAAAGTAGGATATATAAAGCATGATCCTAAGGGTCACGGGGTTACGGATAAGAAGGGTTCTGATACCTTCAGGGTAAAGCCTCTAACTGATCGCACTTTGCTTGTTTCTCCTGATGTTATAACCCTTTGGGATTTCAATAATAGGGATATTGGTGAAATTATAAGGGATTTCTTTTCCGACTTTGATATCGTTGTGGTGGAGGGATTTAAAAGTGAAAGGAGTATTCCGAAGATAGCCATAGGGGATGTTGACGGTGAGAATATATTCTTGAGGGTTGGGGAGGACTGGAGCTTTGATGATATAATTAAAAAGGTAGAGGAGTTAAGGAATGACAAAGATAAGGCATCTTGAACTTTGTCCCTACTGTCACAGAAAAGCCCTTGAAGTGAATGAGCTTGATGAACCTTATCCCCGCGTGGAAGCGGTGTGCAAATGCTGTGGCTACAGATCTTATGACAAGCCCATGCCCCTTGATGAGAACAAGTTTCGTGATATTCTTGACAAGCTCGGAAGGAAACAGATAGGGGAGATATGCGTTGATGATAAATGTGGCTCCGATGAGGTTATAAGGCTACTGAGGGAAGGTAAATATACGGAATACAGATGCCTTGCCTGTGGCTTTGAGTGGAACAGTTCGGAGATGGAAGAAGTTATAGATAGGGTTAAAGAGGTGCGTAGGAAATTAAAGGAAGGGGAGAAATTGGAAGATGTTCTTATACACGGGGAAGGTGTATGTCCCCTTTGCGGATGGGATATAGGTCACAGGTATGAAGGATACCTTGTTGCTATAGAGTGTCCCATCTGCGGTTATCATAATGAGTTCAGGGAAGAGTTTCCCGAAGTGGACCCGGATACTATTGACTGTCCCGAGTATGAGAGACCCGAGGAGGCTGGCTGAAGTATATCAGAAGGTGAAAACCTTCCTTTGATGGTAAAGCTTCAACCTTCCAACCGTGATCTTCCGCTATCTTTTTAACTATAGCCATACCCAATCCCATACCCTTGGGATTCTCCGAATAGTAGGGGATGAATATAAGATCTTTTTTATCTTCAGAGATTCCTTTGCCGTTGTCTTTGTACTCTATACAATCGTCAGTTATCCTTATCATTGCCTCCGTTGCCCCCCATTCTATACTGTTGTTTATTATATTAAAGAACATATCCTTGAGCAGACTTCTGTCCGCGGATATCCTTTTATTACCTTCAACTTTTATATTAAACCCTCCAGATTTATAAAGTCCCAGTATCTCTTCAAGATAGGATCTTAGGTCAATAGACTCGGGTTTGAACTCTTTGTAATGGGTAAGATGTTTGAATTGATCTACTAAAATCTTTATTCTGTCAACCTCTTTTATTACTCTCTCCGCCAGCTGTTTTATCTTATCGGGGTCAAATTCATCTTTCATTATTATCCTTGATATCCTTTCCATGCTTAGCCTCAATGGGGTCAAGGGATTTTTGATTTCGTGGGCTATCCTTTTAACCGCCTCCTGCCATGTTTTGAATCTCTCAGCCATTATGATAGGTCTTACATCCTCGTAGATAAGTATCTTGCCTTCGCTCACATCAAGCTTTTCCACCCTTATATCCGAGCTTAAAGGAAGATTTTCCAAGCTTTTTATACTTTTACCAGTAAGATCTTCCTTTATGTTGAACATATCCTTGAATGCCTTGTTTACCCTTACTATCCTGTCGGAGCCGTCCGTATATACTATACCCACTGGCAGTGAATCAATAAGTCTTTCAAGGATATCCCTTTCCCTTCTGAGATCCTCATATATTGTTTTAAGGTTATCTCTCATCTTCTTGAAGGAGCGGGAAAGATGTTCTATCTCATCCCCAGTTGTGTGAACCTCCACATTGGTTTCAAGCCTCCCGTGGGCTATCTGGGTTGCACTCCTTGAAAGGTCTTCAATGGGTGTGCTTATATGTCTTGCTATAAGCATGCTTATCCACACAGTGGCAAGGG
>JALWBR010000039.1 GCA_027037055.1 Aquificales bacterium
AAGGGTTTTAAAAAGGAAACTTGCAAAAAAGGCTATTGTTCTGAGGGACGGAGTGTGGAAGGAGATAGAAGCGAGATTAATAGTTCCGGGGGATGTGGTCAAACTTAGGATAGGGGATATAGTGCCTGCGGATATAGAGCTGGTGGAAGGCGATTATCTGCTTATTGACCAATCCGCTTTGACTGGGGAGTCATTACCCGTAACAAAGAAAAAAGGGGAAAAGGTCTTTGCCAATTCTGTAGTGAAACAGGGAGAGATGATAGGGATTGTAAAGGAAACGGGGATTAACACCTATTTCGGTAAAACGGTGAAGCTTGTGGCAAAAGCGGAAAGGGAACAAAGATCCCACTTTCAGGAGATGGTTATTAAAGTCGGAAACTTTCTCATAGTAACCACCCTCGGACTTGTGGCAATAATGATACTTGTTGAATTGAACAGAGGGGCGGGATGGATTGAAATCCTCAGATTCTCTTTGGTTCTCACCGTTGCCTCAATTCCCGTTGCCTTACCTGCTGTGTTGACGGTAACCATGGCCGTGGGTGCTTTAAGTCTTGCAAAGAGGCAGGTTATAGTAAGTAAACTTTCCGCCATAGAAGAACTGGCGGGAGTGGATATTTTGTGTTCGGACAAGACGGGTACCTTAACCCAGAATAAGATGACCATATCCGTGCCGTTTACGGTAAACGGATATACATCACGGGATCTTATGTTTTATGCGGGACTTGCTTCAGCGGAAGAGAATAGGGATCCCATAGAAGAGCCAATATTTGAGTGGTTAAAGGAACATGGTTTATACGAAGAATTAAAAAAATGTACGGTGGAAAAGTTTATACCCTTTGATCCAGTAAGAAAGCGAACAGAGGCGAAGGTAATATGCGGTGATGGTATTGTTACTGTTACAAAAGGGGCACCTCAGGTTATTCTCGCTTTGTCCGATCAGGAAGAGATTGATCCCCGTCTTATTCAAGAAAAGATTGAAGAATTCGCGGAAAACGGCTTCAGAACACTGGGAGTAGCCTACAAAAGGGAAGGAGAAGATAAATATCACTTTGTAGGACTCATACCTCTCTTTGATCCGCCGAGGGAGGATTCTAAAAAAGCGATTGAGGAAGCAAAAAGATACGGGGTAAATATAAAGATGATAACGGGTGACAATATAGCGGTCGCAAGATATATAGCCAAATTGCTGGGTATAGGGGAAAATATACACAGCGCAAGGGAGCTGAGGGGTGAAACTTATGAGGAGTACATAATCCTTGCGGAGATAATAGCTAAGGCCTTGCTGAAAACGGAAGGCATATCGGAAGAGGAGGCTAACAAAAGGGCTAAAAAGATAGCGGAGTTGGTTGAAAAGGAGTTGGAAGGCAGAAAGCTACCCGCGGGTACGGTTAAAAGACACGAGTCGGAGATAATAAAAATAATTGAAGAGGCGGATGGCTTTGCGGAAGTCTTCCCAGAAGATAAATACTTTATAGTGGATAAGCTTCAGAAGGCAAATCATATAGTGGGTATGACCGGTGACGGGGTAAACGATGCACCCGCATTAAGGAAAGCGGATGTAGGTATTGCGGTATCAAATGCCACGGACGCGGCGAGGGCGTCAGCATCCTTAGTTTTGACAGCTCCTGGTCTCATGGTCATAATAAAAGCCATTGAAATAGCAAGGGAAATATTTGGAAGGATGGAATCCTATACAATCTACAGAATAGCGGAAACCATAAGGGTTGTCCTATTCATGAGTCTATCCATAGTCATTTTCCAGTTCTATCCCGTTACACCCATCATGATAATAATACTTGCCCTTCTCAATGACATACCCATTCTCTCCATAGCCTACGACAGATCAAGGATAGCTAAGAAACCCGTGAGATGGGATATGTATGAAATGATGGTCATGTCCTTCTGGCTCGGTATAGCAGGTGTTATATCATCCTTCCTGCTCTTCTTTCTGCTCGTAGAATATTGGGGCTTAAGTCATGATATTATAAGATCCATAATCTTTACAAAGCTGGTGGTGGCGGGACACGGTACTATTTACAATACAAGAGTAAAAGGCTGGTTCTGGGAAAAGCCTCACCCTTCACCACTGCTATGGATAGCGACCTTCGGTACGAGAATAATAGGAACCGTAATAGCGGTTTACGGATTCGGTCTTATAACCCCGATAGGATGGGAATGGGCATTATTTATATGGGGATATGCACTTGTATGGTTTATATTTAATGATGCGGTTAAAATGGCTATACTGAAGATGTATTGGGCTAAAAAGTTTTTCTTTGCCCCGGGTCACTTCAAGTGGCTGAGGAGAGAACTCGGTGAGAAGGTAAGCTGAATATGTTTTATATTTCCAAGGTTTCCCCTTTTATTTTCGGTTTGGGTATCTTCAATTTGATTTACTCCCTTATTTACAAAAGTTTGCACGGAATTGATGAAAGATTCCTTATCCTTCTTATTTACGGGTTCATCTGTACCGTAATAGTAGGTGCAATGTACCAAATAATTCCTAATTCCCAAGGAGGAAAACTGAAACACCTTTATATCTCATACCTCGTATTTACAGGGCTTATCCTATTTTCCCTGTTTTCTTATATTTCCCATATTACAATATCAGCATTCTTCTTCTTTATTTCCGTTCTTATCCTTTTGACTCACCTATTACCCATCATAAAAAACTGGCATCCCCCTACGGTGAAATTTCTTGGTGCTTCCCTTATGTATCTATTTTTGTCATCACTTCTTTTACTCTTAAGCGGTCTGGGTCTTATTAATGTTCAAACAGCTGTACATACCGCAACGGTAGGAGTTTTACTTAATGCGGTTTACGGTGTAGAGTTGGCGTGGATACCAATGCTAACAATGACGGCGGTTGACCTGAGAAAGGCTACCCTTCTTTTTTACATAAAACAGATCTCAACTCCCCTTTTTATACTCGCCTTTTACACCCTTGAATACAAGTATATAGGTATGGCTTCCCTTCTTGAAATAGGTATAGCCCTATCCTTTTTGATGCTGATTTATACAACCTTAAGAAAGAGAAAAGGTTTGGCAAATGTACCCCCCGTTGTTAAGATTTTCCTTTATGCCCTTTTACTTTTACCCTTAGGCATGCTCTTAGGCTCACACATGGCTTTTCAGCCCGATAATATAAACACTTTTATAAATCTTCATATAAATGTTCTTGTTTACGGATTTGCAGTTTTTACAGTATTCGGCGGTATATTTCATCTACTGCCGAGGATAGTTTGGAACTGGCTTTATGCAGGTAAAACCTCAACAGTTACAATAAGCGATCTCGTTGATGAAAAGGGATTTTCAAAACTTGTAAAATACTCCCTTCTTCTCTACCCCCTTTATGTGCTTACGGATATATATTTTAACCTTCCATCCCTTCTTCTATATTTATTCATTATACTTTTATACATAAAGGTTACCTTTTTGAAAACCTTAATTACAATAAAAAAGGAGAAGGAACATGGCGGTAATAAAGAAGCTTGAAGAAAAGTTTGACTCAGAATCAGTAACCACAGAGGTTGTTTATAACCATCCCAACGGAAGGGTGGTAAGATTCTATATACCTACGGGAAAGGAGGTAAAACCGCACAAATCTAAATCAAGTGTATTTGTTACAGTCCTTAAAGGGGCATTGGTATTTTACATAGGTAAGGAAGACACCCATGAAACCCTGAGGGCGGGTGATTCTGT
Organism: Aquificales bacterium; assembly: GCA_027037055.1. GTDB lineage: Bacteria > Aquificota > Aquificia > Aquificales > Aquificaceae > WFWF01. The sequence continues at coordinate 3,703 of JALWBR010000039.1, forward strand.
TTATTACGAACCGGAGGAGCTTCACGGATTTAAGGCATTGGAAGATTCCGTTGTTGAGGCTATAATTTCACCTGATCCTTCTTCTCAAAGGTTAAGCCTTTGAATCAAAACATTGTGGTATAATAATAAGAACAGCAAATGTCAAAGGAAAATCAATACACAGCGGAAGCTATCAAAGCCGTAACGGGCTTAGAACATGTCCGTCTAAGACCCTCTATGTACATAGGTGATATAGGGGAGAGGGGTCTGCATCATCTTATATGGGAAATACTTGACAATGCGGTTGATGAGGCAATGGCGGGTTTCGCCCGCAACATTACTGTTATCATCCATGATGATAATTCGGTTACAGTAGAAGATGACGGAAGGGGTATTCCCATAGATATACATCCCGAAACGGGAAAGCCCGCTGTTGAAATGGTTTTCACACTTCTGGGAGCAGGAGGGAAATTTGATAAAAAAGCTTATAGATACTCAGGAGGTCTTCACGGTGTAGGAGCTTCGGTGGTAAATGCCCTTTCCGAATGGCTTGAAGTGGAAGTTTACAGGGACGGAAGGATATACAAACAGGAGTACAAAAGGGGAGAACCCTTATACGATCTAAGGATCGTCGGGAAAACAACGAAAAGGGGAACAAAGGTAAGATTTAAGCCGGATGCGGAGATATTTGAAACCACGAAGATAAAGTTTGATATTGTAGAAAAGAGAATAAGGGAACTCGCTTACCTTAATCCGGAAGTTACCTTCAGACTTATAGACGAGAGAACCGGAAAAAATCTCACATACAGGTTTGAAAAGGGTATTGAAGAGCTTGTTAAATTTCTGGAAGCGGGTAAAGAACCACTATTTGACGGAATAATAAGAATTCAAGGGGACAGGGACGGGGTTATAGTTGATATAGCTTTTCACTATACGAAGGAATACAAGGAAGTACTTGAGGGCTTTGTAAACAATATTAAGACTATTGAAGGCGGTACCCATATAACAGGATTCAGAAGCGGGCTTACAAAGGCTGTTATGAAAAGTGCTCAAACTTTAAAGCTTTCAAAGGAGCTCAAACAAACCTTTACAGGTGAAGACATAAGGGAGGGATTGGTTGGAGTGGTTGCCTGTAAGGTACCCGATCCCCAGTTTGAAGGACAAACCAAAACAAAGCTTGGAAATCAAAATGTTAAGAACATAGTTGAATCAATAACCTATGAACACCTTATGAAGTTTTTTGAGAAAAACAGGGAAGTATTAAGACTTATAGTTGAAAAGGCTATTGAGTCAGCACTGGCAAGGGAAGCGGCAAAGAAGGCAAAAGAGCTGGTAAGAAGGAAGTCGCCCCTTGAGGATTCCGTTTTACCCGGTAAGCTTGCTGATTGTTCCGAAAAGGATCCCCACAAGTGCGAACTTTTCATAGTTGAGGGTGAAAGTGCGGGAGGTTCAGCAAAACAGGGCAGGGACAGAAGATATCAGGCAATTCTTCCGCTAAGGGGAAAAATAATAAATGTTGAAAAGGCAAGAATGGATAAGGTACTTTCAAATGAAGAGGTGAAAACCATCATAAGTGCTCTCGGATGCGGAATAGGGGATGATATAGATCTTTCAAAGTTAAGATATGACAAAATAGTCCTCATGACGGATGCGGATGTTGACGGTTCCCATATAAGGACACTGCTTTTAACCCTCTTTTACAGATATATGCCTGCACTCATAGAGGCGGGTCACCTCTATATAGCCCAACCCCCCTTATACAGGGTGAAAATAGGAAAACAACAATTTTATGTTAAGGATGACAAAGAGTTTGACCAGCTCCTGCTTAAAAGGATAAAGGAGACATGTACATTGGTAGACGCGGAAGGGAAGCGATATAAGGGGGATGAATTGGTTGAGTTATTAAAAAATATAAAGCACTTTGAGGAAAGTTACAGAGCGGTAATAAGAAGGAAGGGTGAGGACATAATAAATGCCTTGTTAAAAATTAAAGTAAGGGAGGAAGATTTAAGGGATAAGGAAAAGGTTAAAGAAATTGTAAATAAACTTTCGGAAGATCTTAAAGACTATAAGGTTGAAGCCAAATACGATGAACTTGAAGATGCCTACGAATTATTATTTACCGATGAACAGGTGGACAGAAGGGTTATAATTGATGCGGACTTCCTATCATCGCTCTCTTACAAACAGATGATAGAAGGCTTTAATCTTAAGCTACCTGTTACATTAGAAATGGGAAGCAAGAAGAAAATTATAAACAGACTGGATGAGATTTATAACGATGCAATGGAAATGGTAAAGGAAAATATGGAGGTTCAAAGATACAAGGGTCTCGGTGAGATGAATCCAGAACAGCTTTGGGAAACTACCATGAATCCAGAAACAAGGAGGCTTATAAGGGTTACCCTTGAGGATGCTGCGGAAACGGACAGGATATTTTCTGTACTCATGGGTGAAGCGGTGGAGCCGAGGAGGGAATTTATAGAAACCTATGCAAAAGAGGTAAGGAATCTGGATGTTTAAGAGAATTATTGTGGGTCTTGACGGTTCCCTCTCCTCTTGGAATGCAGTTGACTACGCCTTTGATCTTTCAAAGCTTATAAATGCACCAGTGATAGGCGTGTATGTTATTGATTCAAGACTTATAAATGAAACCTTTATCACGGATCTGCTCGGATTTCTCGGCTTTACCTACTATGAGGATATGACACCCAAGATAAGGGAGTTTTTAAACAAAAGGGCTGATGATGTTCTTAATCAATTTCTTGATTACGGAAGGGAGAAGGGTGTAAATGTATCTGTTGTCAAACTTGAGGGTGTACCCTACAAGGAGCTTCTGGATCAAACGGACAGGGATGATATACTCTTTATAGGAAAAAGGGGTGAAAAGTATATAAAAGGTTTTCTCCTCGGTTCTACATCATATATAGTAGCGAAAAAGTCCAAGTTCCCTATTTTTATGACCACCGCCAACCACAGGAATATAGAAAGGATAGCGGTTGCCTACGACGGGCGCGTTGGATCAAAAAAGTTAAATGAGTATGCAAAACTCTTCATGAAGGTTTACAACGCGGAAGTTCACTACATATATGTAAAGGAAAGCAGAGAGATAGAAGATATAGAAACGGAGTTACTTGAAAATCTTGATTTCAAATTCGTATTTCACGGCAGGGAAGGTATGCCGGAAGAGGAAATAATAGATGTATGCAAGGAAGAATCAATAGACCTGCTTATAATGGGAGCCTTCGGAAAAGGTGAATTTAAAGAGCTTATAATGGGTAGTACCACATCCTTCATAATAAACAACCTTGATATTCCCCTACTCCTTGTTAAATAAATCCTTAAAAGTTACCCTTAGATTCCTGTTTGCTTCCGCTTCCTTTATCCTTCTTACTGGTGTTTTATGAGGGGCATTCTTTACTATTTCGGGATTTTCCCTTGCTTCCTTTACTATATTCTTTAAAGCCTTCGCAAAGGATTTTATGGTTTGAAATGTCTCCGTCTCCGTAGGCTCTATCATAAGGGCTTCCCTTACTATAAGGGGGAAATATACGGTGGGGGCATAAAAACCGTAGTCAAGTAACCTTTTGGCAACATCAATTGCCTTTATATCATACTTGAGTAAATTAACAGCGGATAAGACGAATTCATGAAGACACGGAGAATCCGGATAGGGATCCTTAAAGACACCCTTGAGCATGTGTTTAAGCAGTCTTGCGTTTAATACACTGTACTTTGCTACCTTCTCCAAATCCCTTCCGTAGTAAAGAATATAAGCAAGAGCCTTTATAAATACACCGTAATGACCGTAAAAGGATATAACCTTACCTACGGACTTCGGTCTATCCCAATCAAGGTAGTATTTCTCACCGTCAAATTCAACCGATGGGACCGGAAGGTACGGTGAGAGTCTTTCGGAGACACCTATGGGACCGCTTCCTGGTCCTCCGCCCCCGTGGGGGGTTGAAAAGGTTTTGTGAAGATTAAAGTGCATAACATCAACACCCCATTTTCCCGGTTGAAACAAGCCTATAAGGGCGTTAAAGTTCGCACCGTCCATGTAAAGTAGGGCATCCCTTTTGTGGAGTTCTTCAGCTATATCAACTATATTCTCCTCAAATATACCCAAGGTATTGGGATTTGTTATCATCAGACAGGCGGTATCATCGTCAAGCTTTTTGTAAAAATCGTCCATATCAATTTGGCCTTTCTTATTACTCTTTACTGGAACGACCTTAAATCCCCCCATACTTGCGGTAGCGGGATTTGTTCCATGGGCGGAATCGGGTATAAGCACCTTTTTCTTATTAACATTACCCCTGTCTTTATGATAAGCGGATATTAGGAGTATGCCGGTTAATTCGCCGTGGGCACCCGCAGCGGGATGAAGGCATACATCATGAAAACCTCCCAGCTCCTTTAAAAGCTCCTTCAACATAAACATAAGTTTGAGTGAACCCTGGATAAATTCTTCGGGAGCCATAGGATGGACCTCGGTAAGACTTTTAAGACTTGCAACCTCTTCATTGATGCGGGGATTGTACTTCATAGTACACGACCCAAGGGGGAAAAAGTTTGTATCAACGGAATAGTTTTTATGAGAAAGATTGGTATAATGCCTTACAACCTCATTCTCAGGAACCGCATCTATGTTTAATTCTTTTCTTACATAATCCTTACCCACAATGTTTTCAATATCAACCCTTTCAACATCAAGGTCCGGAAGTTTGTAACCCTTGAAGTCTTCTTTACTCAGTTCAAATATTAACCTCATCCTTTATTTTTCTCATCGCAGGGAACAGTATAACTTCCCTTATGGAAGGAGTATCCGTAAGTATCATAACAAGCCTGTCTATACCTATACCTTCACCTGCTGTAGGAGGCATACCGAATTCTAAAGCCTTTATGAAATCTTCATCCATCTCCATTGCTTCCTCATCACCCCTTTCCTTTTCCTTTAACTGTTGCAGAAATCTCTCTCTTTGCTCTACAGGATCGTTAAGCTCCGTATATGCATTAACAACCTCTTTGCCCCCTATGAATAATTCAAACCTTTCAACTAAATCCTCATCATTCCTGTGAGTCTTTGCCAAAGGAGAAAGAATCTTCGGGAAGTCTGTTATAAAAGTGGGTTGGATCAGCTCACCTTCCACAAAATGTTCAAATATTTTGTCAATAATTTTTGCGTGGGTCATTTCATCAACCTTTTGAAGGCCCACTTCCTTAGCCCATTTTCTCAATTCATTTTCCCTTTTAAGGAAGAACTCCTTATCCTTACCCGTTTTCTCCTTAAGTATTTCAAAGTAGGAGACCTTTCTGTAAGGAGGTGTAAGATCAATCTCATTACCTTGGTAGGTTATTTTCATGCTCCCCAGGATCTCCCTTGCAAGGAAGGAAAGAAGCTCTTCGGTAAATTCCATAAGATCTTTGTAGTCCCAGTAGGCAACATAGAATTCAAGCATCGTAAATTCGGGATTGTGGGTAGTATCAACACCCTCATTTCTGAAGTTTTTTCCTATCTCGTAAACCTTTGGAAAGCCTCCCACTATAAGCCTTTTAAGATACAGCTCGGGTGCTATTCTTAGGTAAAGCTCTGACTCTAAATAGTTATGGTAGGTTACGAAAGGCTTGGCGGTTGCACCCGAAGCTACGGGTTGTAAAACGGGCGTTTCTACTTCCACAAAGCCCCTTTCATCTAAGAACTTCCTTATTACACTTATAATCTTACTCCTTGTTATAAAAATCCTTCTTACCTCTTCATTTGCAATAAGATCAAGATATCTCTGCCTGTATCTTACCTCAACATCCTTTATACCGTGCCACTTCTCGGGTAAGGGATTTAAACACTTTGAAAGTAAAACAAACTCCGTTACATTCACCGTCAACTCACCCGTATTTGTCCTGAACAGTGTACCTTCAACACCTATAATGTCACCCACATCAATTATTTCCGTAAATTCTTTGTACCTTTCTTCACCAACCGTATCCTTTCTGAGGTATATCTGAATCCTGCCCCATACATCCTGAATGTGACCGAACAGAGCCTTACCCATCTGTCTTAGGGTAACCAGCCTACCAGCTATCTTTACCTTTTCGTCCTTCGGATCAAAATCATACTTTTCCTTTATACTTGCTATACTTACTGTTTCTCCTTCCGAAACAACCGCATCAAATAGGGCGAGCTTTCCGTCCTTCCTTATTAAACTTCCTTCTAAGATATACTCCTTATCCCTTTCCGGCTCCCATGAGGAAAACACAAGAATTTCAAGACCGCTCTCGTCTGTTACACGGGATACATAGCCCTCCTCCGTCCTGGATGTCCTTTTAATCTTAGCCCTTATCCTTACCCTTTCCCCCTTAGGATCCCTTTCCCACTTTTTTCTTATACTGCCTATGTCGGGAATCCTTCCGAATCTGTAAGGATATGGCTCCTTACCCTTGGATCTTAACTCCTCAATCTTTTTTAACCTCGTTTCTTCCATGGGAGATACTATATTATCACATCAACACTTTACAATCTTATAAAACCTTTTCTTACCTACCTGTACCCTCATCTCCCCTTCTATATTAATTACAGCCTTAGGATCTTCAATCTTCTCACCATTTATTTTAAGACCTCCACCCTGTATTATCCTTCTTGCTTCATTTTTTGAAGAAACAGCCCCTATCTTTAAAAGGAGATTAATGACTGAGATTTCTTCTTCAGGGATTTTTACCTCGGGAGCATCGGAAGGAAATTGTCTCTCCGAAAAAGTTCTTTCAAAAAACTCTCTCGCCTTATCCGCCTCTTCCTTGGAGTGAAACCTTGATACCAAGTAATGGGCAAGTTTCTTTTTGGCTTCCATGGGGTGCATATCCTTTTTCATATTCTCAATATCCCTTGCAGTATAATCCGTCAATAAGGCATAGTATTCCCACATAAGCTCATCGGATATGGACATTATCTTGCCGAACATCGTTTTGGGTTCTTCGGTTATACCTATATAGTTACCGTAAGATTTGGACATCTTTTTTACACCGTCCGTTCCCACAAGGAGTGGAAGGGTTATACAAACCTGCGGTTCAAGTCCGTATTCTCTTTGAATATCCCTTCCTACGAGAAGGTTGAACTTCTGATCCGTACCGCCCAACTCAACATCCGCCTCAATTGCTACAGAATCATAACCTTGCAGTAAGGGATATAAAAATTCATGGATGTGTATGGGAATCCCCTCTTTATATCTTTTATTGAAGTCATCCCTTTCAAGCATACGGGCAACCGTATATTTCGCGGATAATTCTATAACACCCTTAGTACCCAGCTTATCCAACCATTGACTGTTAAAGACTATATTTGTCTTTTCTGGATCAAGGATTTTAAAGACCTGCTCTTTATAGGTTTCCGCATTCTTTAACACCTCTTCCCTTGAAAGAGGAGGTCTCGTTTCGCTTCTGCCCGTGGGATCACCTATCATGGCAGTAAAGTCGCCTATTATAAAGTAAACCTCATGACCGAGCTTCTGAAACTGTCTTAGTTTTTGAAGAAGTACCGTATGACCAAGATGGAGATCGGGAGCGGTAGGGTCAAACCCCGCTTTAACCTTAAGGGGTTTACCCCTCTTTAACTTTTCTAATAACTCCCCTTCCTCTATTATCTCAACAGTTCCTTCCTTTATTAGTTTAAGTTGTTCCTCCGGAGACATTAATAGGTAAGACCCAGTACCTTTACCGCCCTCTGTTCCCTGTAGGTTTTACCTATCATCTTTGCAAGCTCTTCTCCATAGGAAGCCATCCTTATCCTGCTCATATCAACACCTTTTTTAACCAAATAGGATGCAACACTTTGCGCCCTTTCCATTGACAATTTATAGTTATACCTGTTCGTTCCCCTCGGATCCGCAAACCCTATAATTAGTATCTCTGTAATGTTCTTATCCTTAAGCTGTTCAACCACTCCGTCAAGTACCTGCTTAGCCTTTTCGGACAAGGTAAATTTATCAAAGGCAAAATAGACGGTAGCTTCCACACCTATGGAAGGTTCTATGGATTCCTTTATCTTATTTTCAAGCTCATTAAGTTTACCTTCAAGGGCGTCAAGCCTGCCAGCCATATCATTTACCTTGCTATCAAGCTTTGCCATTTTATCCTCAAGTGCCTTCATCCTTTTCTCTATATCAGCAGCCTTTTTCTTGTTTTCAAGAATTGCATTAAAGTACTCCGCATAGCATTTGTCTAAGGCATACTTAGTAAAAACTTCCTTCGGACTTCCGCATTTGTCCACAAGCTCAGTAGAAGCATGGGAGAAACCGATAGCCATTAGAGTTATACCTGCCAACCCTGTGAACATTACCTTTTTCATTTCCCTACCTCCGCATTCTATTTTAACATAATAGGCGGTTTGTGTTAATATTTTAGAGGTTACAAAATGAAAGTAATAAGGACCGCCGTATTATTGCTGTTCCTCAATTGTCTTATCACCTTTGCATCCGCATCTTTCTTTTACAAGCAAGGGGAAGGTTTCACATCGGCGGGAATTCCCTACAAGGTTAGGATAGAAAAGGGTTACATTATATATCCCGATTTTTCTGAAAAGTTATGTACATCCTGTTATACCGATGTTACGGGCGGTGCATTTCCCATATTCATTTACAGGGGTAACACTGCATACGAACTTGAAGGGTATTCCAAAGTATCTGTTTTTTCCGGAAAGGGCTACAGAGTTGACATTATTCCACGCGGGAACGGTATTGAAAAGGTATTTGTTATAGATGAATATGTGGATGTTAATGCATTAAAAATACAATTAGAAGGTATAGACTCCCTAAGGTTGGAAAAAGGAAGTCTTGTTGTAAAAACCTCTCGGGGCAAAGAGGTTGTATTTTCAAAACCTATAGGATACCAATTAATTGGTAGTAAAAAGATATACGTTGATGTCAGTTTTCGGATCATAGATAAAAACACTTACGGATTTAAGGTAGGCGTGTATGATAAAAGCAAGAAGTTATACATAGACCCTATAGTCTATTACAGAAATATAGGCGGATCTGGGGTGGAAGAACCAGTAAAACTGATTAAATCGGAAAAGGGAGACTATTACATAGTCGGGTACACCTCTTCACCAGACTTTCCCGAAGGTAATACTAACTATCACCTTAGAATGGGTAAAAATATCTCCTGGGATATTCTTATCATAAGATTAAGCGAGGATTTAAAAAATATTAAAGGGGTAGCCATAATAGGCGGTTCAACGGAGGAATGGCCCAGATCCGCGACAATTGATAAGGAAGGAAATATATATGTATGCGGTTGGACTATGTCAAAGGATTTTCCAGTCAAAGGAAGACAGTTCGGCTCTTACACACCGAGACACTCCAAGGCTTTTGTACTGAAGATAAAAGGAGATCTAAGTGAGATAGTAAGATCCTTCAGGCTCGGTGGCAGTTTTTATGAATTTGCCTATGACATATTTATTGATGAGGAAGGATATGTGTATGTGGCTGGAGAAACATCCTCACCTGATTTTCCCATTACTAAAAATGCCTATGACAGAACATTTAACGGCGGAAGTATAGATATATTTATTACCAAGTTTGATAAGGATCTTGAGGAGATAATAGCAAGTACCTTTGTAGGCGGTAAGGACGGTGATGCACCGCTGGGGATGTATATAGATGACAGATATGTTTATATATCTGGACTTACCTGGTCCTACGATTTTCCTACAAGGGATAAAAGCTTTGATAAAACCTTCGGAGGGATAATAGACGGTATAGTGATAAAGCTTAACAAGGATCTCTCGGAACTTGTTGCTTCCACATACATAGGAGGATCCGCACCGGATAATGCGGGTTTTATAAGGGTTGATAATGAAGGAAACATATATGTGGGGGGTAAGACAAGCTCATGGGATATGCCTTATAAGAAGGATTCTTATAAACCGCTTATATCCGATATGCGACATCCAGATGCATGGCTCGCGGTTTTTGATCCTCTACTCTCAAAGCTTAAAGGTTTTACTTACATTGGAGGCTACGGGGACGATACTATAAGCAACTTTATTGTAGATAAGAAATATATATTGGTGGGGGGATCCACAACCTCATACGATTTTCCCGTGACTGTGGATTTTAGAAAAAGCAAAACGGATAAAAATAACTACGATATGTTTATAGCGGAGTTTACAAAAGACCTTCGGAACATGAATCGTTCAATAGTAATAGGAGGAAGCAAACACGATCTGCTCAAATTCTTTCATAAAGAAGGAAATAGTTTAATTCTTACTGGTCTGACCTATTCTGAAGACTTATACGGCAACACAAATATAAAGGGACCTAATGACATATTCGTAATGAAGTATGAGATAGACAACTTTCCTCTAAAGATTATCGGCACCCTTTTTATACTGATTCTCTGGGGTTTAATTTTCGGTTTCATATATAAATATGTAAGGGGCTAAAAGCCCCTTACTGAACCTGTACAGGTCCTACCGTGGTTTCCGCAAAGTTACAAGGTACAGCCATATTTGCGGGTCTCGGACTCCAGCATGCAAAGTCAACAGAAGCAACAGCCACACAATAGTTACCAGGATTCAACCCAGTTATAGTATAACTACCACCATATACAGGCATCTGATACTCAACATTGTCCAATGTACTCACAACAGTGTTAGCCCTCGTCCACCAGCTACAGCTTGAACAATCCGTATTACAGCTTGATACAGGAGCATAAAATACCAAATACCCCATAAAGTCCCTCTCATTGTTATTAGCATTCCATGTAACACTTATAGTCCCAGTTGAACCTACAGCCTGCACTCCAGTGGGTGCAGAAGGTGGCGTTGAATCCCACCCATACTCTATAGTGCCATCCCCATCACCATCCCCCTCAGGGGGTAGATAATCTGTATCAAGGCCATAGTTTGCAGGACCCATCATTCCTCCCCATGTCCCGCCGAAGCTTGATAGGAAATTGGCTACAAGACTCCATTCATTGTTATGTACCTTTCTATCAGGAAATCCATAAGAATAGTTGTTCCATAAATAGTAAGGCATTATTGAAAAGTCACCGGAAGGAGGCCACCAATGCATCATACCCGACGGTTGACCCCTTAAGGTAGGCGGACCAACCGTGGTAGGAGAGTTTGCGGGCGGATCTCCTACTCCGAGATTTGTTACCCACTGTTTACCTAAGTCCATATAAGATCCCCCCGCAGTAGGACCGTGACACTTATGACAATAGGTCATATAAAGCTCCCTTCCATCCCTTAACCCCTGCGTCCCAGGATCGCTGTAAACTGACGGATTAGCCTCCTGGACAAACCAATTGATCATCGCCTCCCTCTGCTGTGCATCCGGTATGCTTCCCCCTGTCGCTATCCTCCTCTGTACCATCCTGTTCACTGTCTTCGTCCAATGTACTATGTCCTTACCTAAAGGCATGGCATCCCATCCATATACTATACCGAGATACAACGACATTCCCCTCGTAAGCCTCTTGTTATTCGTAGCACTCCCTATCACTATCCCATGACATGTTCCACATGCAGCCTGCGCTATAAGTTCCGGCTCGCTTACTGGTATATACCCACAACACCCAGGTGGTGCATTGCTCACAAGCCAATTAACTATCCTGTTAAAGATTGTCCCGCCTTGACCTCCCGGTACTATAGCTCCATTCACATTTATCATCCTCCCCACCGTTATCTCCCAATCTTGTTGCCCCTTCCCGTCAAATAACCACATGTCAAGTCCAGGACTGACTGTCAGGATCTTCTCATACCCTCTTATGCCGTGACATGACCCGCACACCGCCTTTACTATCTTCTCATCACTCCATGTTGATACATCTCCGCAACACCCAGGACCAAAGTTGTTCTCAAGATAGCTCACTATCTTGCAATAGGGTGTTGTGGGATCTACACTGCAGTCATTTACTCCCCCTGGTACGGGACATCCGTTCTTCTCTATCATCCTCGCTACGGTAAATGCCCAGTCGTTCCTTGTCCCTGGTTGTTTTCCGTCCAAGAGGGTTACATCCACTCCTATTGCATTGAGGGTTATCCTTTGGTTTGCTACTACTAATCCGTGACATATTCCGCAAAACATTTGGGTGAGTTCTTGCCCTGTCTTTGTTGTGAGATCTGGCTGGGGTATTGCAAGGTTGGTGAGGTAGTTTACTATTTTGTCCACCGCTTGTCCGTTTATGCCTCCTGGTACTGGGCAGTTGTTTTTGTATATCATTTTCTCTACTGTCTCTCTCCATCCTTTTGCGTCTTTGTTAAGGGGTAGTTCTATGTCCCAGAATTTGTTTCCTGTTGTTATTCTTTGTCCGTTTATTATTATTCCGTGACATGCTCCGCAGTAGACTTGTGTTAGTTGTTGTCCTGTTGCTGTGTTGGGGTCAAGGTGTTGTCCTACATTTGGTCCTACGTTGGTGTTTAGCCAGTTCACTATTCTTGTGAATATTTGTCCTTGTGTGCCTCCTGGTATTGCGCATCCGTTCTTTTCTATCATTCTTTTTACTGTCTCTGACCAGTCTTGTTTTCCTGCTGGTATTTTTATGTCTCCTCCTAAGGGGCTTTTTGTTACTCTCATTATGATGTTTGTGGGGTTGTTGGCGTCTATTATTACTATGCCGTGACATGTTCCGCAGGCTATTTTTACGAGTTCTGTGTCATCAGTGGGTAGGAGTTGGGTTGCTATGGTGGGTCCGTAGTTTTCTGCAAGATACTTTACTATTTTGTTGTATGTTGGCCCGTTTACTCCCCCGGGTACTGGACAGTTGTGTTGTTCTATCATCTTTGTTACTGTCTTTCTCCACTCTTCTTCTGTCTTTCCTTGTAATAGGGTTATTTGGGGCTTTCCTTCCGCTATGACTTTGTCCCCTACTTTTAAACCGTGACATTGTCCGCAGAGTTCTTGGACTAAGAGGGAAGGTTCCTTATTTGTTCTTATTTCCTTTTTTCTGTATTCTCCGCAACTTTGAAGGGTAAAGCCAAGGGAGATTATAACCACCAGAAATCCGATAAAAACTCTCATTAAAATTTATATTAGTACCACCTATTCGGAGTGTCAAATAAATTTACACATTCTATTAGACGAAAAAGATAAGAGTAAAATTATTCTGTGCAGGCGGTTATACTCGCGGCTGGTATAGGAAGAAGATTAGGTGATATAACAAGAGAAATACCCAAATGCATGATAGAGATAAACGGTAAAACTCTAATAGAATCATCCATTTCAAACCTCTACAGGGCGGGCATAAAAAGGATAATAATGGTGGTGGGTCACGGTAAGGAAAAGCTGATTAATCATGTAAAAGAAAAATTCTCAGATAAGATAGATTTTGTATTTATAGAAAACAAGGATTACAGGGAAACCAACAATATATATTCCCTATACCTTGCAAGGGACCTTCTTACGGAAGACGATACTGTACTTCTTGAAAGCGATCTTATATACGATTTTTCCATAATTGATAGATTACTCAGAGATGAGAGGGAAGTTCTTGCGGTGGTTGATAAATATAAATCATGGATGGATGGAACGGTTGTGAAAGTTGATGAAGAAGATAATATAACAGCCTTTATCCCCAAAGAGTTTTTTGATTACAAAGAAATAGACGAGTATTACAAAACAGTGAATATATACAAGTTCAGTAAGGAGTTTATGAAAGAGGTTTACCTGCCCTTCCTGAAGGCGTATATTGAGGTGTTCGGAAAGAAAGAGTATTACGAACTTGTCTTGAGGGTAATATCCGCCCTTGAAAGGGCTAATATAAAAGCACTTAAACTTAATGGGGAAAGATGGTATGAAATTGATACAGTCCAAGATATTAAGAATGCGGAATGCATATTCTCAGATACTCCAGAAATAAAGCTTAACAATATAAAAGAAAGATACGGAGGTTACTGGAGATTTCCATATCTCAAAGACTTCTGCTATCTTGTTAATCCTTACTTTCCACCACCAAAGATGATTGAAGAGATAAAAACATACTTTAATGATCTATTATGTCAATATCCTTCTGGACAAAACACTCAGAATCTGCTGGCTTCCCTTATGTTCAATGTAAAAGAAAATTACATTACCGCAGGTAACGGTGCATCAGAACTTATAAAAGCTCTTGCAAGTAATATAAAAGGTAAGATAGGTATTGTTTTTCCAACCTTTGATGAATACCCAGCACGCTTTAAGGATGTTGAAGCTTTATTTCCCGTAAGGGAAGATCTCAGTTACGGAATTGAAGAGCTGGAACACCTTCTTAAAAAATGTGAAATACTGCTTTTGATAAATCCCGATAATCCCAGGGGTAACTATATACCGCTCAATGATGTATTAACTTTATTGGATCTTGCAAAGGACAAAGGCAAAACAGTAATAATAGACGAATCCTTCATAGATTTTTCCCGGGAAGGTGAAAGGGGTAGTCTTCTTAAAAATGAAATACTTGAAAGGTTTCCGAACCTTGTGGTTGTAAAAAGCATAGGTAAAACCTACGGAATTCCGGGTCTAAGGTTGGGAGTTATTGCAACAGCGGATAGGAATATAACGGAAAAAGTCAGGAAGGATCTTCCCATCTGGAACATAAACTCCATTGCGGAATTTTTCCTTCAAATAATAAACAAATACAAAGACAGTTATAAAGAGGCATGCGAAAGAATTAAAAAGGAAAGGGAATGGCTTTATAAAAAACTGAACAGTATAAGTTTCCTAAGAGTACTACCATCCGAAGCCAACTACTTCATGTGTGAAGTAAAAGACAAATTTTCCTCAAAAGAGCTTGTCCTTAAACTCTTTGAAAGAAACATCCTTATCAAGGATCTTTCGGGTAAAAAAGGCATAAAGGGCAACTTTGTCAGAATAGCAATAAGGGGAAGGGAAGACAACAAAATATTGATTGATGCACTCAAGGAACTGGATAATGGTTGACAAAGAAACCCTGCGGAAAGCCCAAATGCTCATGTTAGAGATACTCGTTGAGGTTGATAAAGTGTGCAGGAAGGAAGGAATAAAATACTGGCTTGATAGCGGTACACTCTTAGGGGCTGTGAGGCATAAGGGCTTCATTCCTTGGGACGATGATCTTGATATATGTATGCCCGTTGAGGACTACGAAAAATTTTTAAGAATAGCTCAAAAGCTTCTTCCTTCTTTTTTATTTGTACAAACTAAAAAAACAGACAAAGGATACAAGAGAGATTATGCAAAGGTAAGAACTTCTAAGGGAAGGATACTTGAAGGTAACGAGTTAAAAAAGAACAGGAAAGGTTACCACCAAGGCATATTTATTGATATATTTCCTTGTATAACCATAGATGCTTCGGATTATAAATTCTACAAAATCCTATCCTGGCTTAAAGCCTACCCCGCGGAAAGATACACAGGCAGTGAAAAATTGAGGCGTTTTTTTATAAAGCTCGGGAGAAAGTTACATAAGGGTTGGAACAAGGATGATCTTATTGTTGTAAGAAGCCTTGAGTTTGTTGAACCCGACTTCTGTATAAAACTTAAAGATCTTTACCCCTTGAAGGAAGGAGAATTTGAGGGCTACAAGTTTCTTATACCTTTTAATCCGGACGCCTACTTGAAATCTCTTTACGGCGAAAATTATATGGAACTACCCCCTCCTGATAAGAGGATCACCCATGCCTCGCTTATAGAGATATATGATAATATTTAAGATGAAGTTCATTATAGCCATAATTATCCTCGGTATATCCCTGTATCTTGCATACCTTGCAAAAAATAAGATACTTGAATTTCAGTTCAGAATAGAAAAAGAAAAGTTTCCCGTACTTAACATCCTTTCCCATTTCGCTTATATATCCGTAGCAGTTATAGGAACGCTAACATCCTTGAGTATGATGGGCGTGGATATAACAGCCCTTGTTGCTGGTATAGGCATAACCGGATTTGCAGTAGGCTTTGCATTGAAGGATATAATCTCAAACCTTATAGCGGGTATAATGATAATACTTTACAACCCGTTCAGGATAGGGGAGTACATAAAGGTATCGGGTTACGAAGGAAAGGTGGTTGAGATAAATCTGAGATATACGGTTCTTGAAAAGGAGGGTTCAAAAGTACTTGTACCCAACGCGACAATGTTTAAAAATATTATTACGGTTAGCAAAGTATAGAATATAAAATAAATTTAACTTTAAGGAGGTAAAGGATGATACCTATGGAAGAGAAAGAAAACAAGGTGCAGGATGAGATGTTAGAAATGTATAAAAACAAAGGTGTACCCATAACCGTATATTTAACACGGGGCAACAGAATAACGGGTAAGGTTTTGAGCTATGATAAATACACAATACTGCTTGAGGTTGAAGGGCAACACAACCTTATATACAAACACGCCATAAGCACAATAATAGCAGAAGGTAAATGAGGGCAATACTTGTAGGTATATGGAAAGATAAAGAAAGCAGGGAAGAGGTAAAGGAATCCCTCAAAGAGTTGAAGGGACTCGTAAAAGCCCTCGGGGGCAAAACCCTCGGATACATTATACAGAAGAGGAACAGCCCAGATCCAAGGTACTTCATAGGTGAGGGCAAAGCAAAGGATCTGTCCTTAATAGTAAAGGGTATAGGAGCGGATGCGATAATATTTGACGATCCCCTTACATCCTCACAGATAAGAAACATAGAAAGCCTTATACCTGTAAAGATACTTGATAGATCAGATCTTGTTCTTGAAATATTCTCAAAGAGAGTAAAGACAAAGGAGGCAAAGCTTCAGGTTGAACTCGCCAAACTGACCCACGAACTCCCGAGAATTTACGGAAAAGGTAAAGAATTATCAAGGCTGGGGGGTAGTGTGGGAACAAGGGGACCCGGTGAGCAAGAATCGGAAATAAGAAGAAGGCTTATAAAGGCAAAAATACACAGGATAAAAAAGGAACTGCAAGAGGTAAAAAAGAGGAGAAAAGAACAGCGTAAAAGGAGAGAAAAGGAAAAAAATACAATAAAGGTAGCCATAACGGGTTACACCAATGCGGGTAAATCAACCCTGATGAATGCCCTTACAAAAAGTAAAGTACTTATAGCGGATATGCCCTTTGCAACCCTTGATACCAAAACGGCGGTTCGTTATACAAGTGAAGGTGTAAAACTCATATTCACGGACACGGTAGGATTCATAAAGAAGATACCCCCTGAGCTTATAGAATCCTTTAAGGCAACACTTGAAGAAGTTAAAGAGGCGGACCTTATTCTTCATGTAGTTGATATATCAGTGGAGAATTGGCTTGATAACATAAAAACGGTTAAGGATATTCTCGCAGAAATAGGCGCAGGAGATAAACCCGTCTTGTATGCTCTTAATAAGGCGGATAAATTGATAAATTCCTCAAAAGACCTTGACAGTCTTACCCATCCCCTTCTTGTAGATAGCAGAGGCATACCCATATCAGCGGAGAAAGGATGGGGAATTGACAAACTAATAGAAGAAATAATAAGATTTTCATCCGATATATCAGAGAACGAAGGAGAGAGTGGTTGATTGATATAGAAAAGGAAAAGCTCTTAGACACATTAAGGCAGATCATATACAAATTGACGGGAAATTACTATCCAGATGAAAGACTTAAGATGCTTGAGTATAAAGTAAGCGGAATAATAAAAGAGATGATGGCATCAGGTAAAAAAACAGAGGATATAGTTGACCAGATAATAAGGAATGAAGAGACTCAAAGGAAGTTGATAAATCTTATCACCGTACCCGAAACAAGATTCTTCCGTGAGATAGAACAGCTTGAAATTATTAAGAGATACATCTTTACAAAGCTTCCGGAGCCTGTCACGGTTGCAAGCATAGGTTGTTCAACCGGAGAAGAAGCTTACACCGTAGCGATGATATTAAGAGACGCGGGATTAAAGGGTACGGTAATAGGAATGGATATAAACGAAATAGCCCTGTCCAAGGCAAGGGAGGGTATATATTCAACAAAAGCCTTATCCCAAATTCCCGTATCTTACCGTAAGTATATAGAAGAAGGGGAAGATTACATAAAGGTCGGCGACGAAATAAAAAATATGGTTGATTTTACAAAAGCGAATCTGATAAACAGGCAAGATTTTGAAAGGTTTGCAGAATATTTCCAAATAGTCATGTGCAGGAATGTTCTTATTTATTTTGACAAACAGTCAAAGAAAAAGGCTTTAGAAAATATAAGGATATCCCTAAAAGAGGAAGGATACCTTGTACTTTCCTCAACCGAAATGCTCACATCCGAATTTAAGGAAGGTTTTGATGCGGTGAGATTTGAAAAATTCATGTTTTACAGGAAAAAAACATGATAAGGACGGTAATTGTTGATGACTCTGCGGTTGTTAGGTCCATACTTAGGAAGATATTGGAGAGCCATCCCAAAATAAAGGTAGTGGGCGAAGCATCCAACGGTAAGGAGTTACTTGAAAAGATAAGCCTTTGGAAACCGGACATAGTAACCCTTGATGTAAACATGCCGGTTATGGGAGGTTTGGAAGTTCTACCCCTTATAAAAGACAAATGTCCCAAATGTAAGGTTATTATGATAAGCGCCCTGACAAAGGAAGGGGCAAAGGAAACAATAGAAGCCTTAAATAAAGGAGCGATAGATTTCATACCCAAACCCAAGAGCTATTCTCACATCTTTGAATTTGAAAAGGAAATTATAAGCAAAATAATGGCAGCCCATTCTACGGAAAAGGGGATAGAGGATATTTCAAAGGAAAAGGTTATTACACCCGAGATACCCAGAATAACCTACAAACAACTGGAACAAAATCCGGTGGTAGCAATAGGTGTATCAACGGGCGGTCCACCCACCCTCGGTAAAATACTGCCCAAAATTGATAAAGGTTTCCCTGCACCAATACTGATAGCAATTCACATGCCCGACACCTTTACTAACAGCTTTGCGGAACATCTAAACGCCAAATGCGGGCTTAAGGTAAAAGAAGCGGAAGATGGAGAAAAATTGGAAAAAGGAACGATATATATCTCACGGGGCAGAATAAACATGAAGGTAAAAGGCACACCCCCAGATGTACGCATTGTTTATGAAGAACCAAAAGGAAATATATATGTACCTTCCGTTGACGAACTGTTCTATTCAGTGGCTGAGGTGTTCAAAAACAATGCAATAGGCGTAATACTGACAGGTATGGGCAACGACGGTTCAAAGGGTGTTGTTGAGATAAAGAAGAAGGGAGGGATAACAATTGCAGAAGATCCGGAAACCGCAATACTTTGGGCTATGCCTCGCAATGCTATAAATACAGGAAGTATTGATTATATAGTTCCTGCTGAGCAGATACCTGCCCTCCTTGAAAAGCTGGTAGCGGGTGTAGGGGTAAAAGGAGGTGATCATGAATATAAAGGAAGTTGATCTCATCAACGGCCATGTTCTTTATGATGACGGGGAACATCAGTTTATATGGCTCGGTTGGGAGGAGAAGGAAGGAGCTCATGCGGTACAGGTCAATCAGTACCTTATTATTAACAGGGGCAAGGGTATCCTGCTTGATCCCGGGGGTGTTTACACATTCCCCAAGGTTATAGCAAATCTTGCCACCTATCTCAGCCCTGACGATATAATAGCCATAATATTTTCCCATCAGGATCCGGATGTTTCTTCAGGAGCAGCGCTGTGGCTTAATAACACACCCGCTACAATTTATATAAGCAAACTGTGGGAAAGGTTTATACCCCACTTCGGTATATACAATCTTGACAGGATAGTGGCGGTCCCCGACAGCGGTATGACAGTTGATTTGCCTACGGGTGATAAGATTGAAATAATACCCGCCCACTTTTTACACAGTGTGGGACAGATAAATGCCTTTGACAGGAGATCCGGCATACTCTTTACGGGAGATATAGGAGCTGCGGTTTTTAGAGACAAGAAATATCTCTTTGTAACCGATTTTGAGGAGCATGTAAAATTGATGGAAGGATTTCACAGAAGATATATGAACGGCAATGTTGCATGCAGAAAGTGGGTGGAAATAGTAAGAAGATTGAACCCTAAGATGTTGGCTCCTCAGCACGGAGCCATTTTTGAAGGGGCAAGTGTTAATAAATTTTTAGATTGGCTTTCCGGTCTCAGATGCGGTCTTGATCTTATAGACCAAATATACGGGGTGTAAAGATGGTGCAGGTTACAGAGGGAAAAGCCGAGCTTTTGAAGGCTACACTAAGGGAATTTTCAAAGAAACTACATAAAGATGTTTTAAACGAAACACTGTTTAAAAAGATAAATGATATAACCTCCGTACAGATAGAAGATATTAAAAATAAATCAACAGCCATAGGCACATCCGTTGAAGAGCTAAACCAGACAACAAAAAGCATGGCGGAGAACAGCTATGAAATAAAGAAGGGAATGGAAGAGTTTATGGACAGAAGTAAAAAGCTCAAAAATACCATATCCGAAAGGAAAAAGGAAGTCCTCAAAGCTGTTGAAGATATGAACAGTATAGTACAAGGTCTTGAGGAGTTGATAAAATTTTCCGACCAAATTAATAAAACAATAAAACAGATATATTCAATAACTGAACAAACAACCATATTGGCTTTGAACGCATCAATAGAGGCGGCGAGGGCTGGAGATGTGGGAAGGGGATTTGCGGTAGTGGCGGAGGAGGTAAGAAAACTTGCCCAAAAGACGGAAGAGTTTGCAACAAATATTAACAGCATAGTCATAACCCTCCAAAAGAAGATGCATAAGTTTTCAAAGGATGTGGGGAAACTAAAGGATGTTATAAACAGCACAGTTAATGCCTTTGAACATGTTGAATCTTTCTACACAGACAATCTGAAGGTTTCGGAGCAGATAGACGATTCTATATCAAGCATAGTAACATCCCTTGAAGAGCAAAGCAGTGTTGTGGCGGGTATAAGCGAAAATATTCAGCACTTTATCAGAGATATAGAAAGAATTAAGATTTTGCTTGAGACTGTTCTGAAAGCCCAAAAGAAAATTTGATAATATAATAAATCCCCCTAATGAGGAAAAAGGGAATAATAGTATTGAATTTCGGCTCCCAGTATGTTCAGCTTATAGCAAGGAGGGTGAGGGAACTGGGAGTTTTCAGCGAAATTGTTCCGTATTATATAACCCCCTATGAGATAAGAAAAAGGGAACCCGCGGGTCTCATATTTTCGGGAGGTCCAGCCTCCGTTTACGAAAAAGATGCCCCTCAACCCGATCCGCTTATATACGAGCTGGGGATACCCGTATTGGGAATATGCTACGGACTCCAGGTTATGACCTTCCAGCTCGGCGGAAGGGTTGAAAGGTCAAAGACTCAAGAGTACGGAAGGGCGAAGCTTAAAATTGTAAAAGATTGCAAACTCTTTGAAGGATTACCAAAAAGCTTTGATGTATGGATGAGCCACGCGGACAAAGTGATAGATGTACCCGAAGGGTTTGAAACCTTTGCGGTATCGGAAAACTCGCCCCACGCTGTTATAGGTGACAATAAGAGGAAACTTTACGGTATCCAATTCCATCCAGAGGTAACACATACACGGTACGGTAAGGAGATAATTGCCAACTTTGTATTCAAGATATGCAAGGGGCAAAAAAACTGGGAAATGGGAAATCTTATAGAGGAAAAGATAAGGGAAATAAGGGAAAAGGTAAAAGACAAAAAAGTGATATCCGCAGTCTCGGGAGGGGTTGACTCAACAGTGGCATCGGTCCTGGTTCACAAAGCGGTAGGAAACAATTTAAGGTGTATATTCGTTGATCACGGTCTCCTAAGAAAGAATGAAAGGGAAAGCATAGAAAAACTGCTTAAATCAATGGGTTTACCTTTAAAGGTTGTTGATGCCTCAAAAATATTCCTTGAAAGGCTCAAAGGGGTGGAAGATCCAGAAGAGAAAAGGAAAATCATAGGCAACACCTTCATTGAGGTCTTTGAAAAGGAAGCGGAAAAGATAGAGGATGCGGAGTTTTTACTCCAGGGCACTTTATACCCAGATGTGATAGAAAGTGCCCATGTGGAAGGGGCATCAAAGATAAAAACACACCACAATGTGGGCGGTCTTCCTGAAAAGATGAATTTAAAGCTTATTGAACCCTTCAGGGAGCTGTTTAAGGACGAAGTGAGGAAAATAGGTAAGTTACTAAACATACCTGATGAGATACTTTACAGGCATCCCTTTCCTGGTCCCGGTCTCGCAATAAGGATAATAGGAGAAGTAAAAGAAGAAGATCTTAAAACACTGAGGGAGGCTGATTATATATTCACGGAGGAACTAAAGAAGGAAGGTCTCTACAGAAAGATATGGCAGGCTTTTGCCGTGTTACTGCCCATAAAATCGGTGGGGGTTATGGGAGATGTTAGAACCTATGAAAAGGTTATAGCACTGAGGGCGGTTGAAAGCGTTGACGGAATGACTGCGGATTGGTACAGATTGCCTTATGATTTCCTTGACAGGGTAATGAGAAGGATAATAAATGAGGTGGAAGGTGTAAACAGGGTAGTCTACGATATCTCTTCTAAACCACCCTCAACAATAGAATGGGAGTAATCATTCAGGAAGATATTTCCCGGTGCTTATCCTCCTAAGCCAGGACATATACTCCCTTTTTAAATTTTCCCTCTCTTGATGGGTAAGCTCCTTTTTATATCTAAGCCTTATTCCCTCAGGGAGGGTCTTCCAAGGATTCTTCTTTACCTTATCCTTATTAAGTTCATAAATGGAAAGCCAACACTCCCTGCACCCATAAAGCCTTTTAGCAACAACCTCAAGGGTTTCATTACCTTCCGTTACATAATAACCGTAAATATCTATCACAGTTTCCCTTTTTTCTACACGCGCAACCGCAGGTTTTTTGGGTTTTTCGGAAACCTGCCTCTTCGGATAAAACATAACCACCTCCGTAACAGCCAAGATAACTGCACCTATTATAAGACCTATTGCGAGAGAACTCATCTCACTCCTCTCATATATCAACCTTTTCAAAAAGGAAACCCTTATCCCTTTTGAAGGGTACTTTTATTATTTTAAATCTTCCAAATTCCCTTTCCGCCCTGTTAATAATCTCCTCCTGATCTCCTCTGTACTCTTTCGGGATATGGGAAGGCACAATCTTATTAATCACAACTGCACCTATTTTAAGCTCCAGCCTTTCTAAACTTTCTATAAGTCTCTTGGTTTCCATAAAGGACACATAATCCGGATTCATAACCACAAAAAAGTAAGTATTACCCTTCTTTATGGTAATATCCAATTTCCTTATCCTTTCATATCTCTCCTTCAGTATATTGCTTATTTCAATATTGCCCTTCAAAGTACCGGACAAATTCTTTAAATGTTCAATATTCCTTGCTTCCTTGGATATAAATTTAAGTAAGCTACCCGCAGAAGAAATATCCCTTAAAAACCTTAAGGTATGTCCAGAAGGAGCTGTGTCTATAATCAGGGAAGAGTATTTGTCCGCCTTTTCAACTACCAAGCGAGAAAGGAAATCTATAAGCACAGCATCCTCTGTCCCTGGAGATTCTGCCACAGACTCAACGGTTTCCTTAACCTTTTTAAAGGTTTCACTTCCTATAAACTTCCTTATATTGTCCAAAGCATTTCTTATATACTTTTTGGTCTCTTTTAATATATCTATTTCAAGGATATCCATGTTATTGGGAACGGTTACTTTAGCTTCATCCAGAATATCCGATAAAGAATGGGCAGGATCTATGGAGATGAGAAGAACCTTTTTGCCTTCCTTTGCCTTTTTAAGGGCTGAGGTGATAGAAAGGGTCGTCTTACCCACACCCCCCTTGCCTGTAAAAAAGATAATCTCTTTCATTTCTAAATTTATATTAAAGGAGAGGATTAAATGATAAAGGAAGAAATTTTAAACATCCTCGGGAAAAGGTGGCCTCCTTTTGTAGGCGGTCTTGCCATGGGTTTTTTGGTTGCCCTCATGTTCGTATGGGGTAAACCGTGGGGCGTAGCGGACGGTGTTATCGTATGGGGTGATAATTTCTGGAGTATCTTTATTGATCTTGGAGGAGAACCCAACAGCCTGTTCTTTTATTCCACCGCCCTCATAAACTGGAGTTTTATATTGGGAGCCTTTATTTCAGCCCTCGTAGGGGGTGATTTTAAGATAAGCGTACCGAGTGGAAGGGAAGCCTTGAGGGGAGTAGTAGGGGGTACTTTGATGGGAGTAGGTGCATACATGGGTTTCGGATGCACAGTAGGAGCCTTTCTGGTAGGCTTTGGAGCTTTATCAGCCTCCGCCATAAACATGATGATAGGTTTGCTTATAGGAGCTTATATAGGACTAAGGGTTTATATGAAATCACTGTCGGAGAGCGAGTCCCCCGGAAAGGTAATAACCGTACCAAGGAATTTTCAGTTCTACCTTGGCATTATCTTCATCCTGCTAATAATATTGGTTTTATTTCTGTGGGAGAAGATCATATATGTGGGAATGTTTGAAATAAGCGCAAGTTCACTGCTTTTCTTCGGTGTTGTATTGGGCTTAATAAATCAAAGAACACGCTTCTGTTTTGTAAGGGCTTTCAGAGAACCTTTTATGACAGGTGATGCTACAATGACCAAAGCGGCGGTTCTTGCCATAACTATAGCAGCGGTGGGAGGTTATATAGTAAAAAAGTCACCCGCCCTTTCCATAGTTGCGGAAGATATACAACCTATGATGGTTCAACCCTCCTTCTGGTTCGGCAGTCTTGTGGGAGGCTTCATATTCGGTATAGGCATGGTCCTTGCTGGAGGTTGCTCGGTGGGAAGCATGTGGAGGGCGGGAGAAGGCTCAATAAAGTCAGCCATAGCCCTTTTCTTCTTTGCGGTTGCAGGTTCATTGACAGCTATTTTATTCAGAAAGTATGACCTCACCCACATACTTGGTAAAAGGGTATTTCTTCCCGAAACCTTGGGATGGGAATGGGCAATAACACTCCTCCTTGCCTTAGCACTCCTGTGGTACCTGTTTGCTGTATGGAATGAGAGAACGGGTAGGTTTACCGTATAGCACTAAACCTGCGGAAATCTATTAACTATAGGCATCCTCCAATCTTTACCGAAAGCCCGAGGTGTTACCTTTATACCGACGGGTGCCTGTCTTCTCTTGTATTCCGATCGTCTTATCATTTTTAAAACCTTCCTTACCGTTTCCTCGTCTATTCCCCTTGATACTATCTCCTGAAAAGACAAACCTTCTTCAATGTAGTACCTCAATATCTCATCAAGTAAGGGATAAGGGGGAAGGGTATCCTGATCCGTTTGGTTAGGTCTAAGCTCCGCGGAAGGCGGTTTTTGGAATACCCTCTCTGGAATAACCTTTCCCAGCTCATTCCTGTATCTTGCAAGTTCGTAAACCTCCGTTTTGTAAACATCCTTTAAGGGTGCAAACCCACCCGCCATATCACCGTAAATGGTTGTATATCCGACCGCACTCTCGCTCTTGTTTGAGGTTGCTATGACAAGCCAGTCAAATTTATTTGACATATAAAAGAGTATGTTTGCCCTTATCCTTGCCTGCAGATTCTCGTCCGCTGTATCAAAGGGAAGATCTCCGAGTTCCTTCTTAAACTCGTCAAGATAAGACTCAAATATGTGATCTATGGAGAGGGTATGGAAGTATATGCCGAGGTTCTCCGCAAGTGTACGGGCATCTTCAAAACCTTCCGATGAGGAAAAACGGGAAGGCATATATACACCTGTAACATTCTCCTTTCCGAGGGCATCCGTTACAATGCAAGCGGTTAAAGAAGAATCTATGCCTCCGGATAGCCCCACCACAACCTTCCTGAAGCCATTTTTCAACACATACTCCTTAGTACCGGTTACGAGGGCGGTATAAAGTTCCTCCGTACCCTCCGGAGAGGGTTCTATCTTGGGTTCAAAAGTACCCTTGACTTTCTCCACCCTTATTTCCCTTATATCCTCACACCTTCCGCCCATTCCCCCATCCCTCAGTCTCAAATCAATAAGCCTCCTCTTCCTTACCCTCCCGAGATCAAGGGTTACGGTAGAAACATCCTCTTCAAAGGCTTTTGCCCTGAAAACAATCTTACCTTCCGGGTCAACTATAAAGCTCCTGCCGTCAAAAACAAGCTCCTCATGGGCACCCGCCATATTAAGATATGCAATATAGCATATATTGTCCTGAGCCCTCGCCTTTACAAAACTTTCTTTAAATTCATACTTACCCCTGTAGTAGGGAGATGCATTTATATTTATAATCAGCTGGGCGCCCTTCAAGGCGAGCCTTCTCTCCACACCGTCGGGATGCCATATGTCCTCGCAGATGGAAAAACCCACATAGTACCCGTTAAGCGAAATAAGAAGGTCCTCACTACCGCTGTTAAAGTATCTTTTTTCATCAAAAACGCTGTAGTTCGGCAGAAAGTGTTTGCTGTATATTCCCTTTATCTCTCCCCTGTGTATAAGAAACAAGGAGTTATATGTATCACCATCGTGAGAAGGAGAACCCACAACTATAAGGGGAGAAAGTCTGTTACTTTCCTCCCTTAGTCTTCCTATTGCCTTGGTACACTCTTCAAGGAAGTCAATCCTTAGAAGTAAATCATCGGGCATATAACCCGATATAGCAAGCTCGGGGAAAACAACAACATGGGTGGTACCGTTTACTTCCTTAAGAACATCAAGTATTTTTCTTACATTCCCCTCTATATCCCCGACGGTAGGATTTATTTGGGCAAGTGTTATATTTAGCATTGAGAAAGATTATATAAAATATTCATCCATGTTCAAATTTGAAATTGATATAAAAAGAGGTAAAAAAAGAACAGGATTTTTAACCGTTAACGGTATCACCTTAGAAACTCCCCTATTCATGCCCGTAGGAACCCAAGGTACGGTAAAGGCACTTACCCACAGGATGGTGGAAGATATAGGCTATAAACTTATTCTCGGAAATACCTATCATCTCTTTCTCAGACCAGGTATTGATGTTATAAAGCAGGCGGGAAATCTCAAAAAATTTATGAACTGGAAAGGTCTTATACTTACGGACAGCGGAGGCTATCAGGTATTCTCTCTTGCAAAGGGGAAGCTGGGAAACAGAAAGGCAAAGGTAAAGGTAACCGAAGAAGGTGTAGAGTTCAGGGATCATCTGGCGGGCGATCTCCACTTTTTCACACCCGAAAGGGTTATAGAGATTCAGGAGATCTTCGGCTCCGACATAATAATGCCCCTTGATCACTGCATAGAATATCCTTCATCCGAAGAGTTTACCGTTGAAGCAGGGGAGAGGACATTGAGATGGCTGGAAAGGAGCTTAAAAGCAAAGAACAAGAATAATCAATATCTCTTCGGCATAGTACAGGGTGGATTTGACGGCAAGCTGAGAGAACTGTTCGCAAAGGAAACCGTAAAGTACGATCTTCCTGGTTACGCCATCGGGGGTCTCTCGGTGGGAGAACCGAAGGAGATAATGTACGAAATGACAGATATAGTAACAGATATACTACCAGAAGATAAACCCAGATACCTTATGGGGGTGGGGAAACCCGAGGATATAATAGAGGCGGTGGAAAGGGGTATAGATATGTTTGATTGTGTTATACCCACAAGGAGCGGACGAACGGGAATCCTTTATACATCATACGGCGTGGTAAATATAAGAAATGAAATCCACAAGTACGCCTTTGAGCCCCTTGATCCCGAATGTGACTGTTATACATGCAAAAATTTCACAAAGGCTTATCTTAGGCATCTTTTTGTATCCGAAGAGATAACCTCTTACATACTGAACACCTTGCACAACCTGAGATTCTACGCCAAGCTTATGGAAGATATAAAAAGTGCTATAAGGGAAGATAAGTGGGATTTATTGAGAGAAAAATATTCTGCTTATTGTTTCACCCATTAGGGCAAAGATATAAATCCTTATAAAACGGGCTATAACGGACGCAATCATAAACTTCCAAAAGGGCATATCAAATATACCAGCAAGCCAACACATCAGTTTGTAAGGCTCTCCTATGATAACAGCAAAAAAGCCGTACCTGTTCATCAATGCTTCACCCTTCAAATATAACTTTTCCTTAAATATCCTTTTAACAAACTTATCACCCAACACACGGGCTAACTTGAAAGAGACAACCGCCCCGAGGAGATTGCCTGCAAATGCTACATTTGCAGCGATCCAAGGACTCAGATTGAAAAGGGGCGCTGCGGTTATAAAGGGGTACGGGGGAACAGGTTGTATTATTGACTCTGTGAAAGATAAGATAAAAAGGGCGATATAACCGTAATGTAAGATGAAGTTTTCAGCAGTCTCTTTTAGGGCTTCCCAAAGCTCCATCTTTTTAACGCTCCTATTATATAACAGCAGAGGAGGAAGTAAATGGGTATAAAAGCAAAATTAAGGCTTCTTAACGCCATTATTATAGTAGCAGGAAGTATAGTAGCCCTAATTATTTTCTTCATATCAAGAGAAGTTAACAATGCCCTTCAACAAACAAGGGAAACAAGATATATGCTGGATACATACAAGAGCTTGCTGATTGATGTTCAGGAAGAGGCGGTAGCCCTAAGGAACATGATATTTGATCCGAGGGATGAAAGATATCTGACTATGGCTGAGGAAACAAGAAAAAGATTAACCCAAAAGGCAAGCATTATAAAAGAGAAGTTCATGCCTAAGGCTCAAAGCAATGAGGAGAAAAAGTTAATAGATCTGCTTTACAGTCTTATTATGAGAAATGACGAAGCCAAAATGCCCATAGTTCAGATGCTTGAGCTTGAGGCGATAGATGAAGCAAAAGAGATGCTTGTGGAAGCTGAAAAGCAAATTCTTGCAGATATTTTGGGCACTATAAATAAACTTATAGAGATAAAAGAAAATGAAATCAAGGAACATCAGAAAAATTTGGAAAAAACTGTTAACCTTGCTAATAACTTATCAGTTGGTCTTATTATTCTGAGTTTAATTGTCATAAGCTTTCTTATATGGCTTATAGGTAGAAGCATCGTTAAGCACATTGATGATATAGCAAGAATGGTAAATGATCTTGCAACCAACATGAGATTTAAAGAGTTTAAAGTAAAAGAAATGAAAGATGAACTGGACAGAATACTTACAGCACTAAATCAAATATTCTCATCCATAGGAAAGGCGGTAAATTCCATAAAGGAGCTGATGGAGAAAGTTTCCCAAGGTAATCTTCAGGTGAGGATAAAGGAAGAATACAAAGGAGACCTTGAGGATTTAAAATCCTTTATAAATAAGTCCCTCAGTAATCTCCAATCAATTGTTAGCGACATAGTAAACTTTTCATCTCAAATAGCTGACAGTATGCAGATATTGAGGGACAACGCGGTAAAGGTAAACTCGGAAAACTCTCACCTTAATGATATGGTAATAAACATAGCATCGGGTATGGAACAGAATTCTGTAGCCATAAAAAACATAGCGGAGAATTCAGCCAAAGCAAGGGCAATAGCGGATGAAGTTTCAAAGGCGGTAAGCAGTGGCAGGGATAAGATTGATACTATGGAAAAAGCTATGAATCACATAATGGAAGTAGGTAAGGAGATAGCAAACATGACGGATACCATCATTTTCATAGCTGAACAGACAAACTTGCTTGCACTCAACGCCGCAATAGAGGCTGCAAGGGCGGGAGAGGTAGGTAAGGGATTTGCGGTTGTTGCAGATGAGGTAAGAAAGCTGGCGGAGAGTTCTGGTAAAGCGGCAAAGGATATAGCGGAATTAATGGAAAGGGCATTTAATGTTATAGAGGAAGGTAAGAAGTCTTCGGAAGCGGTTGTTGAAAGCTACGGAAAGATAGAACATGTTTCGGAAGAGATATACGAAATAGTTGAAAGTATTGCGGTATCCGTTGAAGAACAGATGAACGCCCTTGAGAGTATAAAGCAGAACATAGAGAAGATGAGGGAAATCTCGGAAAAGAATACAGGGTTCATAGAAGAGATAACCCGTGAAATAGACAGCCTTTCAAAGAAAGGGGAAGAAATGAAAGAAAAGGCAAACAGATTTCAAGTATGATTCAGATGGCAGATACGGTTTAAATAGCTTAGTTGGTATTTACCGTCCTGGTATTTTAAACAGCTTACACTTGCATTGTCTTTGTGTATATTCCACATATTTTCAAGGCCCAAACCCGTTGCAATACAAATGAGGGCATGAAGGGTTCCGCCGTGTGCAACTACGACTACTGAATCCTCTTTACTATTGCTTATATCATTCAAAAAAGATTTTACCCTTTTACAAAACTCCTCCATGGGCTCTTGGGTAGGTAATGGATTGCGAAGGGGATCCTTAAGCCATCTTCTTAAAATATCCCCCATCTCTTCAAGGAGGTCTACAAATCTTTTTCCCTCAAGATCTCCGAAGGATATCTCCCTAATGCGGTCATCAACTTCCACATCCATACCCAAAATATCACCGATTGTAAGGGCAGTCTTTAACGCCCTCCTTTGTGGAGAAGAAATAATTCTTTTTATACCTTTGTCCTCAAAGAATACACTTACCATCCTTGCCTGTACATAACCGAGAGGTGTTAGATCGCTGTCAAGACTGCCCTGGAATATACCCTTCTCATTAAATTCGCTTTGGGCGTGTCTTACAAGGTATATACACCTCATTGGAAGCTAACTGAAGGTTCCCTCACTGTCCCGCCTATTGTAGCCTTTATTATACCTTCTATCCTCAAATTTATTCTTGAAGACATAGGATCTTCGGGATTGAATTTGAACCTGCCCGAACCTTTCAGATCAAACCCGTCTATTTTCATAATCGCATTTGCCTTGTCCCCCTCAAAAGATATATCAATATATTCAACATTCCTTCCCTGTATCTTAAAACCCTCCAAAAGTACTTTACCCCTTATCTCATCACCTTCTATATTGACATTACCCTCCACCTTACTGAATCTGCTCAAACATCCGAACTTCTCGGACTTAATATTGTAACGGAAAGGTCTTATCTCCAAAGCTATGTACCCCCCCCTACATTCTCCGATGATCCTTATAGCATCAACATCAACCTTGGCAACCAGCTTGTCAAAATATGCTTCCTTTTCATTCATTACATAAACACTTACTTTCTTCAAATCAATCTTATCCCACCTCTCGTGTACTTTTTCAGGAATAAGAAAGATACCCTTTTGTGAAAGAAGATAGTCAAGGATTATATACTTGGGAAGAAACAAATAAAAGGTGAATATAAAGCCGACAATTGTAATAAGGGAATACAAAAGAATTTTAAAGATCTTCTTCATCCTCTTCTTCTGAAACCCTTTGTTTTTCCTCGGACTGCCTTATAAGCTTTTCAAGTTCTTCCGAAATCTTTTTATGCTCCTCCGTAATCTTTGTAAGCTCTTCCGGAGAATTTATTATATAAGGTGTTATAAACACAAAAAGGGTGGTCTTGTCACTTTCCCTTTTGCTCCTCTTAAAAAGATATCCGATAATAGGTATTCTATGAAGCACGGGAATACCTTCCATGGCTCTTATTGTTTTTGAACTGACGAGCCCTCCGAGGATTACAGTTTGACCGTTTTCAACCACAATATCCGAATTCACAAATCTGTTTGATGTGACGGGAACAGTATAACTTATACCTCCTATCTGAGGGGTTTCAAATCTTATTATCTCTTGAAGCTGAAGATCAACAGAAAGCCTCAGATTATCCCCCGATACAGAAGGTACAACATTAAGCTCCAGTCCCACCTCCCTGTAGTCATAGGTTATTATGGGCTGTCCGTTTATATCAAACTTTACTCCCGAGGCAAAGGGTACAACCTGACCCACCTTAATTGTAGCCTCTTGATTGTCAAGGGTCATTATTTTAGGATTGGAAATTATATTAAAACCGCTACCCTTCTCTATAAGGGAAAATAGAAGCACAAGATCTGGAAAGAAAAGCTTGGTTGTTCCTACCTGAACTTCCGTTCCGCTTTTACTGAAAGTACCCAGTATAAAACTGCCAGAAGAGAAAGCACTGTATATATCATTCAAAGATGTACCACCAAAGGCTGCACTTCCCTGCTTTCCTATAATCTGCCATTTAACACCCAGCTCAAGCAAACTGCTCAAGGAAACTTCCGCAATGGTAACCGCTATCAGGACCTGCTTCCTCCTTATGTCTATCTTTTCAATAAGCTTCTTTATACCCTTGTACTCTGAAGGTGTAGCATACAAAATGATTGAATTTGTACCCCTGTCAAAACCTATCCTCATACCCTCCCGGGTGGTTATGATACTTATACCCTTTGGCTGTCCAGGTTTTGGCGCCCTCTTTTTGGGTCTTGCAGGTGCGGGTTGTGTTCTACCGGTGGGCCCGGGGGAAGGTGTTTTGGGCTGTTGGGTTTCTGGTTTTCTCAGACGAAGGGGTTGAAGCTTTCTTGTAACCCTACCGCCCCTCTGGAAAAGGCTTTTAAGTGTTTCCGAAACCTCATCAACGGATGTAAATTGAAGGGGGATAACATAATAACTTCTCTGATCAAGTCCTGCAACCTCTTTATCAAGAAGTTCTATCAACTTCTCTATCTGTTTTTGGGCTTCCTCCGGGGCAAACACAACAAGGGAATTTGCAGACTTTATTGTGGCAAACAAGACCTGATTGCCGTATTTTCTTTGAAGCAAACCGGAAAGAGGAGATATTGCCCTTTGAACCTCCTCCGCGGGGATATACTTCAACCTGTATATCCTGAGGACACTCTGAATGTCTTCCCTGTCAAGCTGTTTAAGGAGTTTTTTCAACTTATCTATGTTCAAACCCGTATCGGAAACAATAATGGAGTTTGAAGGATTATGAACAGAAACCCTTGCAAAGTTGGAAAGAAAAGGTCTCACCGCATTTAACAGTTGTTGGGCATCCGTGTTCTCCGCGGTATAAATGTAAATACCTATCTGTCCGGGAGCCTTCGGTTTTCCCACCTCCGCAAAAGAAACCGCCTGACTTGAAGGCATTATTCTCACTATTCCCTTCTTTTCAATAACACCGTATCCCTGAAGGTTAAGGGCAAGGGTAAAAATGGACCATGCTTGATTCAAGGGTATAGGTTTTGAAGATGTGAGGGTTATCTTACCCCTTACCTTGGGATCAAGAATTATATTTCTGCCCGTCAATTCCGACATAAATCTCACTACGGAAGATATATCAGCATTTTTAAAATTAAGAATTACCTTACCTTCCCTACGCGCCTTTTCTATCTCCTTTGAAAATTCAGCATCTACCCGTGATAAAGCGGGTATGCTTAAAAAGAAGATTGCCCCTATTATTATTAAAATTCTTTCCATTTTACCTTTAAGTATTATATAATTTCAGTCTGAAAGGATAAGGTCTTAAGTATCTAATCAATCTTTCGTCCTTCACCTTCCTCATATTCATGATTGCATCCGCAAATTCCTGTCTTGATATACACCCCCTCATAAAATCCCTCTCCAATTCCGCAGGCACGGGAATAAATCTCTTAAGAAGTTGTAGATAAAAGATGTTTCTCAACGGTACACCCAAAGATCTTAGTATGTCCGAAAGGGACGGACTTGAGCCTATCCGGGGATTAAAGGCTTTAAGCAGATATATATTTTCCTTTAAAAAACCCTCCATACCTTTTGTTTCAAGATCGTATAACATAAATACCTTTATAAAAAATTCATCAATCTTTCCATATTCATCAACATCCGAGATGGCGGGAATGTAAAATCTTCTTTTTCTCACATATTCGTAAAATAACCCTTTGTTCTTATCTATCTCAACCTCATCCTTTATATCACTGAAAACCTTAGCATCACCCAAAGAGCAACTCGGCGACTTTGACTTTCCTATGAATCCGTGAAATGCCCCCACCTCTTTAAGGAAATCCCTCGCAAACCTGTTTATTGAATGGGTTAGGTCCCTGTTGGTTGAAACCTGAATCATCCTAATAAAACCTTGTTTCCTTACAAGCTTGATGGGGTATCTCGGCACCCCCAATCCTACCCCCACCTCTGGACATACGGGTATAAGATTGACATACTCTGATATATAATTAAGCCAAGACAGACTCACATCTTTACCGTCATATCTGTAGGGATATCCCAGAAGACATGCACTTACAAGCACCTTAGGCTTTCCCATGGATGGATAGGATTTATTATATCTACAATATTTATTTATGCAGGCGGTAATACTCTCCGCAGGATACGGAAGAAGGCTTTATCCAATAACCGATAACAAGCCCAAATCCCTTATCAAGGTTGCTGGTAAAGAACTACTTCTAAGACATCTGCAACTTCTTAATGAACATGGCGTAGAGGAATTTATAGTTGTTACAAACAATATGTATGAAGAGCAAATAAGAAATTTTTTAAGAAGGTTTCCCTACAAGGTGGAAGTTGTTGTAAATCCGGAACCAGAGAGGGGTAACGCCTCTTCACTTTACTGCGCAAGAGACAAGATAAAAGATACATTTGCGCTTGTTATGTCTGATCATGTTTATGAAAGCGTGTTTATAGAAGAAGCTCTAAAAGGGAAAGGAATAATTGTTGATGAACTCGGAAGATTTGTAGATATTGAAGAATCCACGAAGGTCTTGTGTGTAAACGGTAGGGTGGAAGATATAGGTAAAGATATAGATAAATGGAATTGCTATGACACAGGGTTTTTTATTCTTGATGCGGATATATTTGAAACCCTTGAAAGACTTATGAAAGAAAAAAGAACGGTTGAAATGAGCGAACTTGTAAAGGAGCACAAGCTTGAGTGTACCCATGTGTCCGGATTATTCTGGATGGATATTGACACATTGGCTGATCTTGAAAGGGCAAAGAAGTTGCTTATTGAAAAATCAGTAAAGGGAACAGGAGACGGCTTGGTATCAAGATTTATAAACCGGAGAATCTCGGTAAAGATTACGGAAGCACTCATTGATCGCTTAACCCCTATGCAAGCCACATTCATTTCCTTTATCGTGGGAATAATAGCATCAGGCATAGCCCTTATATTTCCCCCTCTCGGAGGTTTGGTGTATCAGCTAAGCTCCATACTTGACGGTGTTGACGGTGAGATAGCAAGGGCGTCCCTTAATACCTCCAAATTCGGCGGATGGTTTGATTCCATCCTTGATAGATATGTTGATTTCTCATTCCTTTTAGCACTCGGTATATACCTCTCGCCCCCTTTATGGATGTGGGCAATAGTAATGCTTGCAACTGTGGGTTCCGTGATGGTAAGTTATTCAACAGAAAGATATAAAGGTGAATTCGGTGAAAACATATATAAAACTATAGAAATAATGAACTACATACCTGGTAAAAGGGATGAAAGGATTTTCTTTATAATGATAATGACGATACTCGGATACATAGAAGAACTTTTTTTAATTCTGGCTATTGTAACTAACTTGAGGGTTCTCGCAACAATCTTTATGGTAAAGCTTTATAAGGGGACAGCGTAAAGCCCTCCCCTATCTTTCCCTCTCGCCTCTTATAAACTCTTCAACCATTTTTCTTGCCTGATAATCCGGATATTGAACGGGAGGATGCTTCATAGTATAGGCACTTATTGAATACAACGGTCCCGCCACACCCCTGTCCCTTCCGAGCTTGCAACATCTTATCGCATCTATTATTGACCCCGCACTGTTTGGAGAATCTTCAACATCAAGTTTTGCTTCTACATACATGGGAACATCCCCGAATAGCCTTCCTTCTATCCTTACATAGGCTATCTTTCTGTCCTTAAGCCAAGGTACCCAATCGGAAGGACCTATGTGAACATTCTCCCAACCTATATCATAAGGTAGCAGGGAGGTAACCGCTTCCGTTTTGGAAACCTTTTTGGTCTTGAGTCTGCTTCTTTCAAGCATATTCAGGAAATCTGTATTTCCTCCGAAGTTAAGCTGATAGGTCCTGTCTATCTTAACACCCCTGTCAATGAAAAGCTGGGTTAGTGTTCTGTGAAGTATTGTGGCACCTACCTGTGATTTTATATCATCACCTACAACAGGTATTCCCGCGGATTCAAACTTCTCAGCCCATTCTTTATCGGAAACTATGAAAGTGGGCATTGCATTTATAAAAGAAACTCCCGCCTTCAAGCATGCCTCCGCATAAAACCTTGCCGCCTTCTCGGAACCGACGGGAACATAATTTATAAGAATGTCCGCCTGTGTTTCCTTTAAAACAGACACAACATCCTCAAGTTCATCCTCCTTTTCATCCGCAAGTACAAAAGTCCTGTCTTCGGGATAGTTTTTCATGTGATCCGCAAAACCGTCAAGCACTTTACCCATTCTGACCTTGACACCAAGCTTAGGAACATCTGGTTCAAAAACCGCTGTGCAGTTGGGAAGGGAATATATAGCCTCGGAAACATCCTTCCCAACCTTTCTCTTATCAATATCCCATGCAGCAACAACTTCTATATCCCACGGTTTATAACCACCAACATCTTCAAACATCAAACCGCTTACACCTACAGAACCTTTCTTTTTGTAGTAAAAAATTCCTTGAATAAGAGAACTTGCACAGTTGCCGACACCTACTACCGCTATGCGTATCTTTCCCGCCATTAGCCTACCTCCTTCTCGGAATTTAGGAATAGGTCATTATCCCAATGTTACATATATCCCGAGTGCTTTATTATCGTATTTTAACTTTAAAAAACCCGCCTTGTCAATATTCCCACAGACTTTTTAAACAAGAAAGGGTTTAACTTTAACAGTCATCTACCATTTCAAAAGCTGAATTATTGTATTTTAAACACTGTTGTGCTCCTTTAAATATTCATTTTTATATTCAACATAATTTCTTGCGGACTCCTTTATCATCCCAATCTCCTCATCCCTGAGTTCCCTTATTATCTTTGCCGGAACTCCCGCAACAAGTACTCCTGTGGGTATCTTCTTATTCTGGGTTACGAGAGCCCCCGCACCGACTATAACAAAATCCTCAATCTCAACCCCATCCATAATAACAGCACCCATACCTACAAGGATACAATTACCGAGTGTACAACCGTGAAGTATTACCCCGTGACCCACCGTTACATCATCACCTACAATTGTAGGATATGTTTCATGGGTAACATGTACAACCGAGTTATCCTGAATATTTGTCCTTTTCCCTATTCTTATATAATTGACATCACCTCTTATAACCGTCCCGAACCATACGCTTGAATCCTCACCTATCTCCACATCTCCTATGACAGTGGCGTTTTCCGATATATAGACACCTTTCCCGATCTTCGGATAAATACCCTTATACCCTTTTATAAGTCCCATCTTCCCAATTATACAGCTTAAGGTTATATTATTCTACATAGATGGTAAAGTATATCATCTACGCTATCATCTTTATACTTGCGGTTGATCATTTCTATCAACACTACGGGTATAAGGTTATAAATACTATTGCAAGTTATTTTTCAAACAGACCCGTTCAGGTATTTGAGGAAGAAAAGGAAAGAAAAAGCATGGTGGACAATATAATAGAAAAGGTGAAGGAAATATACGAGGATATGAGGAAATGAGGGAAGAATTCATATTCAGCCCGGTAGAGGAAGCCATTGAAGATATAAGAAAAGGCAAGATGGTAATAGTGGTGGACGATCCAGACAGGGAGAACGAGGGGGATCTCGTAATGGCAGCAGAGAAGGTTACCCCAGAGCATATAAACTTCATGGCAAAGTACGGGAGGGGTCTTATATGTCTTACCTTAACTCCGAAAAGGTGTGAAGAGCTTGATATTCACCCCATGACCTCACGAAATACGGACCCCAAGGGTACATATTTTTGTGTGTCCATAGATGCCCATCCGAGATTTGGAACAACAACGGGCATATCCGCACATGACAGGGCAACAACAATAAAGCTGGCGGTAAGTCCGGAAGCAAAACCATCCGACTTTGTAAGACCAGGGCATGTATTCCCCCTTAAGGCAAAGGAGGGGGGAGTTCTGGAAAGGGCGGGGCATACGGAGGCATCGGTTGATCTTGCAAGGCTTGCTGGCTTATATCCCGCAGGAGTTATCTGCGAAATAATGAACGATGACGGAACAATGGCAAGACTCCCTCAACTTGTAGAATTTGCCCGCAGGCACAATCTTAAGATAATAACGATAGCGGATCTTATAAAGTACAGGCTTAAAAAAGAAAGGCTTGTTGTAAGGGAGGCTTCCGCCCACCTTCCCACACCATGGGGTGTTTTCAAGATACATGCTTACAGGCATGTTCTCACCGACGAAGAACAGATCGCCCTTACCATGGGTGAATGGAAGGAAGATGAACCTGTTCTCGTCAGGGTACATTCAGAATGTTTGACGGGAGATGTATTCAAGTCCATGAGATGTGATTGTAGGCCTCAACTTGAAAAAGCCCTTGAGATGATAGCGGAAGAAGGAAAGGGAGTGCTGGTCTATATAATGGGTCATGAGGGAAGGGGAATAGGTCTCGTAAACAAGATAAAGGCTTATGAGCTTCAAGAAAAGGGCCTTGACACGGTTGAAGCAAACGAAAGGATAGGCTACCCACCGGACCTGAGGGATTACGGTATAGGTGTACAGATACTGCTTGATCTTGGAGTAAGAAAGATGAGGTTGATGACCAATAACCCGAGAAAGATAGTAGCCCTTGAAGGTTACGGTCTTGAAATAGTAGAGCGAGTCCCCATAAAGATAGATCCTTCCCCCCACAACAGGGTATATCTGGAAACAAAAAAGAGAAAGCTGGGACACCTTCTGTGAAGTTTATGTGAAAGAAATGGACATAAAAAACGATAAAAAGTATGTTAAATATCAGGAAAAAAAGA
This sequence comes from Aquificales bacterium, assembly GCA_027037055.1. Classification (GTDB taxonomy): domain Bacteria; phylum Aquificota; class Aquificia; order Aquificales; family Aquificaceae; genus WFWF01. Next base: position 42,416 of record JALWBR010000039.1, read on the forward strand.
GGAGGTAAAAAAAATGCGAGAAGTCTATTTCTCCACAAAGCAAGCGGTCAGGCTTAATAAGGAGAAGGGTTTTACATTAATTGAACTGCTCGTTGTTATTGCCATCATAGCAATATTGGCTGCAATAGCCATACCCCAGTTTGCCCAATTCAGGATGAGGGCATTTAACTCCGCAGCGGAATCGGATATAAGGAACCTCAGAACCGCTGAAGAAGCTCTTTATGCGGATTACTTCATATACGGACTTACGGGAGAGGGTAATCTACCTACAAGCGGTGTTTCGTGTGGTAACGGTATAGTCCTTTCCGGACCCATGGGACCAGCAACTGCAACGGGTGTAACAGGTGCTTATATAGCAGGGGTTTATAGTACAACAACCACCTCAGGAACAGTTGATGTTGTAGCAGCAGTCGGCATAAGTGTAAGCAGTAATGTTGATATGCAAGCAAATGTTAACAGCAGTTGTCAAACATACACTGCTGTGTCTCATCACAACGGCGGTGACACAGCCTACGGTATAGATGCGGAATCAACAAGCATATATGTACAGAAAAATTCCAACTTTGCAGGTGATACAAGGGGAAGCCTGCCCGTATCGGTACCGACTCCCACCTCCAATATAGACTTCTCCTCTCCCTGGAGAGCTCAGTAAAAAAAAAGGGTGCCCCGTAGAGGGGTACCCCCTACAATATAATTGTTTTATATGTATCCCTTAGAAGTAGAAGGATTGAAATATAAAAACATAATAAAAGGGATTAATCTTAAAGTAACAAAGGGAGAGGTCTTCGGATTTATAGGTCCCAACGGCGCTGGGAAAACAACAACAATTAAGCTTATAATGGGTTTCTTAAAACCTTCAGGAGGAGATATAAAAATATTCGGAAAGGACAACAGGGATAAGAGTATCAAGCTTAAGATAGGTTACATGCCGGAAAAACCTTTTTTGTATGAAAATATGAGCGGAAGGGACTTCCTTAAATTCAACTTTATGCTTTACGGGGATCGTGTGGATGGAGATTACTGGGAAAGGATCAAAGAACTTTCCGAACATCTTGAAATAAACTACCTTGATAAAAGGATAGGAACCTATTCAAAAGGTATGCTTCAGAGATTTACCCTGCTCCAGAGTCTCGCCCATGATCCAGACCTTATAATACTTGATGAACCCATGTCTGGTCTTGATCCCGTAGGTAGAAAGCTGGTAAGGGAACTAATCCTTTCCCTTAAAGAAAAGGGTAAAACTCTGTTCTTCAGCACACATATACTTCCCGATATTGAAGCCTTGTGTGACAGGGCAGGCATAATAATAAAGGGTGAACTCGTACACACCCTTGAGGCTAAATCTTCATCCGAAATTGAGAAGATATTTATGGAATACATTGATAGAATGGGGGTAAAGGAAATATATTAATGGGATACCTACGGGCTTTCATATACCTTGTCTTTAAAGAAAGTATAAGAAGGAAAACATTTTACGGAACGCTTTTACTATTTATAATAACCCTCCTTATATCCCGCATTCTTATGTCCTTTGCCCTTCAGGATCTTACAAAGTCTTTAATTGATTTTTCCTTTGCCTTTTTGAAGTTTTTCATCATGTTTATAGCCCTCTTTGTAACAGCTGATATAATGGCTGACGACTTGAGAAAAAGGACGGTTTACATACTTCTTTCAAAGAATATAACGCGGGAAGAGTATATATACGGAAGGTTTACGGGAATTCTCATTTTATTACTAATTGCTACTATAGTCTTATCATCCATAACCCTTCTCTTTTCCTATATTAATAACCTCTCTATTCAACCCGCTTACAAAAAAGAGATAGTTTTGATTAACATTATTCCCTTTATGTTATCCCTGTGGATAAAAAGCTTTCTCCTTTCCTCCGTAGTGATATTTTTCTTCTCTTTCATTGACAGCTATATACTCATTATCTTCTCCTCCCTTATAGTTTATATGGCGGGGTCTTCCATTGAAAATATCTACTACTTTGTAGAACTTTACAGCGATAAGTTTACAGCTTTTACAAGGTACACGGTTACCCTTATGTTTTACTTGCTACCTAATATGTCATCACTAAGCTCCGACATACTTATCAATCTTGCTGAGCTAAATATATCAAAATTCCTACTTGATACGCTCAAGTCCATATCTTACTCCGCCCTGCTTATACTTACAGCGGGATATATTTTTAAAAGGAGGGATCTATGAAGATTTTTCTGATATTAATTCTTATCATAGTTAACATCATAACCTCTTACGGACTATCAAAGCTGGTTAAAGAAGAAGATCCCGCAATTTTTCTCACCCAGCATTTCGGAATATTTATACCCGTTTCCAAGGACTTTCATACTCTTTTGGGAAACATAGGACTTATAAACACATTAGCCTATGCGGGTAAAAAGACTGAGGAAAAAGGCTACATCTCAAAGGAAGAAGCTATAAAAATTTATAGATCTCTTAATACCATATCACTGCTAAACACATCTTTCTTTGATGTCTATTATGTTACAAATGCCCTTTTAACATGGGACGCTGAAATGTACGAAGAGGCAATTGAAATAGAAAAGAGGGGCCTTGCTTATATAAGGGACTGGAGATTACCCTTCTATATAGGCTTCAACTACTTCTTTTTCCTCAACGATAACGAACTGGGTGCTTATTATATAAAACTTGCCACGGAATATGATAAATCCAAAAGGAACAACCTTCTTCCCCTTCTTGCATCAAGACTGTACTATGAGGAAGGAAAGATAGATGTAGCAATGGGTATATTGAGAGAACAGATAAGGGTTATAAAGGAAGAAAGATTAAAAGAAGCCCTCAAAAAAAGGCTGGAATCCCTCAAGAAAGTAAAAGCTATCTACAATGCCATGAAGATATTTGAAGAAAAATTCGGCAGAAGTCCGAATAATATTAAAGAGCTGGAAGAGGCAAAACTTATTCCTCCCGATTTAAGGGATAGCCAGGGAGGAAGGTTTTATATTACCAAGGAGGGAAAGGTAAGAAGTGAGATTGAGTTCAGATATCTTCATACGAAGAGAAATTACAGGGGTCAAGGGCTTCACACTGATTGAGCTTCTTATTGCTGTAGTGATCCTTTCAATTCTGGCTGGTTTTGCCATGATGCAATATAACCGATATAAAATATCTTCCTACAATTCCACCGCGGAAACAGATATGAGAAACCTTATGACCTACGAGATATCCTTCTTAACAGGATATCAAACCTTCGTAGCATTTAATGTGGAAGATATATCGGAGGGGGGTGTGGTAAGGAAAACCGTAAATCTTCCGGATGGATCCACCGAAGAGTTTAAATTCATAGGATTCTCACCAGGTGTAAGAGGATGTGTTAAGGTTCAAGATGAAAAATTTGCCAACGGAGGAGTCAAACACAACAAAGGCACCAAGTATGTGGGATACGACTTTGATACTGGTTTATTCCTGCACAAATTTGGAGATATAGGGGTTAAATTGCAAAACAGCGACATACCTGATGTGGAAAAGAGGACCATCGCAGAATGGTCCGGTTGGGAAAAAGGCTTAGGTAAATAATCATCAAAGTTTTATCTTTCCTTTAAACTCCCTTTCAAGCTGTCTTCTGAGATCCTTTTCCCTCAATTCCCTGCGCCTGTCATGAAGTTTCTTACCCTTGGCAAGGGCTATTTCAACCTTCACCTTACCGTTTCTAAAATAGAGTTTAGTAGGTATTAGGGTATATCCCTTCTCTTGCATCTTACCCCACAACCTCCATATCTCCCTTTTGTGGAGAAGTAACTTCCTTGTTCTAAGAGGATCCGGTGGTTTTACAGTGGAGAATTTGTAAGGAGCTATATAAAGGTTATAAAGCCAAGCCTCGCCGTCCTTTATCCTTACAAAACTATCCTTAAAAGATACGCTTTGGCGATTTCTCAATGATTTTACCTCAGAACCCTCAAGAACAATACCCGCCTCATATCTCTCAAGTATCTCATATCTATGACCCGCCTCCTTGTTAACTGCTATAATTCCGTCTCCCTTCTGTTTCATATTTCCCATTATAATCTTTCCCGATGAGGGGCAAAGATATTTCCGCCTTCGCAGTAGGCACACACATACTCGGAGGTATAATTGCGGGCATGATAATAGGTTACCTTATAGACAGATTCATAGGCACCTCACCGTGGGGACTGCTCATATTTCTCATAATAGGTATAATATCCGGCTTTTTAAACGCTTACAGAGAAATGAAAAAGGTGCTAAAATAAATATCACTATGAAGGTGGCGGAGTATCTCAAGGAAGGACCCAAAAATATGGTTGAGGAAGCCCTTGACGGCTACAACAAAGTTGGAGAATTCAAATCAGGATGCCACAAAGTGAATATTATGCTAAAAGTTGAAAGGGGAAAGGTGAAGGATTGTAAATTTACCGCAACAAAAAGATGTAAGAAGCTCCTCGCGGTGGCGGATTATGTATGCGAAAATGTAAAAGGTAAATCCGCAAAGTCCCTATCCATAAGCGAGGAAGATATAGTCAGCTTTTTCGGAGACGAAAAGGAAACGGACAAAATAAAGAACAGGGCTGAGATCGTCCTCAATGCCTTAAATAACGCTTTGAACTCATCTGGTGAAAAGAAGGTGGAGAAAACATCAAAGGCAAAGAGGGGATGCGGAGCTAAGAAGAAAAAAACCTGTTAATCATAGCCTGCGCTATCAAATTCGTTTAAATCGCGGGCTTCCCCTACCCCGCCCCACGGTTTCTTTCCGTAAAAGATTGTCCCCTCTTCTTTTATATTACTGAACTCAGCACCCGAAAATTTTGCCCTTCGCAAATCCGTGTTTATAAATATAACACCATCCAATTTTGCTCCCTCAAAATTTGCATCTTTCAAAAAGGCTTTTGAAAAATCTACTACCTCAAGTACGGCATTTCTGAAGCTTATCTCCTCACCCTTTATATTAGCAAACACCACATTTTTTATTCTGCTCTCCGAGAAATCCCCGAGACCTATAAAAGCATTCCTAAAATCTGAATCTTTTATGACCGCCCCCTTGAAGCTGACCCTCTGCAGGTTAGCATGATGAAAACTGGTACCGCTTATAACGCATCCTTCAAAGGATGCGTCACTCAAAAAGGCTTCACCGAAATCAACCTCCGTTATATTAATCCCGTTAAAATTTGCACCCGTAAGGGTTGACCCCGAGAATATACAACCTTTGAGATCATAACCCCTGAAATCTTCAAAGGAAAGATCCATATTTGAAAAATCCCTTGTTGTTTCAATTATCTTGTTTACATCTATCTTGCCCATGATATGTATAATTTTAACCAATGCTCGGCGTTATAGGAGGAAGCGGACTTTACAAAATAGAAGGTTTTAAGAAAATTGATGAATTGGAAATTGAAACCCCTTTCGGCGAACCCTCCTCCCCCATAATTATTGCGGAGTATGAGGGTAGAAATCTCGCCTTTCTTTCAAGGCATGGCACCGACCATAGCATACCTCCCCACCTTGTCAACTACAGGGCTAACATATGGGCTCTCAGGGAGGTTGGAGTTAAAAGAATACTCGGAATCGGAGCGGTGGGCAGTATAAATGAGAAAATAAAACCGGGTGATTACATAATAATTACTGATTTTCTTGACTTTACAAAATCAAGGAAGAGCACATTCTATGAAGGAAGATTCGGCAAGAAAGTAAAAGGAAAAGGAAAGGTTGAAGATCTGATAAATTCAAAAAGAGTTGTTCATGTGGACATGACAGATCCTTACTGTTCAGAGATAAGAGCCATACTTAAAGCCGTACTTTCAGAGAAGGGCTATCCTTTCAAGGAAAATGGTGTATATGTATGTACGGAAGGTCCCCGTTTTGAAACGCCTGCGGAGATAAGGGTATTTAAAAAATTGGGAGGAGATGTGGTGGGTATGACCGGATACCCTGAAGTGGTTTTGGCACGAGAGCTGGCACTCTGCTATGCATCCCTTTGCATCTCTGCAAATCCCGCGGCGGGTATAGCGGGTTACAAACTTACGAGCGAAGAGGTTATAAATATGATGAAGGCGAAGACAACCGAAATAGGTGAAATAATAAAGGCTCTCACAATTAAAATTACCGATAAGCATTCCTGCGATTGCGGTAAAACCCTTGAGGGGGCGGGGATTTAAATCGCTTTGGGTTTACACGCATCAATAAGCTCCTGAACGGTGGGTATGCCCGATGCGGTGTACCTTTCCCTTACCCTCCGCATCCTTTCATCGTATGTTTCCTTAATTCCTTTATAGAAAATACCGATAGGAACGGGAGCATCAGGATTGTAGTAGTGGTCAAGATCATGAAAGGCAAGTTCCAACGCTTTTTCATAATCCGCAGGATCGTGACCCATTTCGTTTATATCTTTTGTCTTGTTTTTATAATATTTGAAGGTATCCACCTTATTAAAGGTAGGGCATGGGGACAGAACATTGACAAAGGAAAAGCCCTTATGTCTTATTGCTTCTTCAAATATGTAAGCCATGTGCTTAGGATTACCCGCATAGGTTTGGGCGACAAAGGTAGAACCGTATGCAAGCATAGTTGCTATGGGATTGAGGGGTGGATCAATACTACCGTAGGGTGTTAACGATCCGTAAAGTCCCTCTCTTGAAGTGGGTGATATCTGGTTTTTCGTTAAACCGTAAATCTGATTATCCATGCATATAACAGTTATATCAATATTTCTTCTCGCAGCATGGGGATTGTGACCCGCCCCTATGGAAAACATATCACCGTCGCCCGTTTCAACCAATACGGTTAACTCGGGATTTGCCAGTTTTATCCCGACCGCAACCGGTATAGCTCTTCCGTGAAGGGTGTGAACCGAATAGTTTTTCATAAATAAAGGTGCCCTTGACGAACAACCTATTCCAGAAACGGAAACTATATTCTCGGGAGGTAATCCCAATTCTGAGAAAGCCTTGGTAAGGGCTGCTATAACACCGAAGTGACCGCATCCAGGACACCATGTCGGTTCTATATCACTCCTGTAATCCGCCGGCTTAAGTTTAATATCCATCCTGTTACTCCTCAAATTATTCCATAAGATTTCTCACCATATATGTCGGAAGGTGTCAATCTACCAGCAGACATTTCGGGATTATTAATAAGATAATCAATAAAATCTTCCACCTCTTTCGGTATCATGGGTTCTCCCCTGTAAATACAAAAAGAAACAGCATCAATACCCACCTCCGCCTTCAGAATTTTGGCAAGCTGACCGCTCCAGTTCGTTTCGGGTATGGCAATCCTTTCACAGGAATTAACAAAACCTTCTATAAGATCCTTCCTTATAGGCCATAACAACTTCATATATAGGGCATTAATCTTTATACCCTTACTCCTTAACCTCTCTATGGCTTCCTTTGTTACAGAACCTGTAAGTCCCCATGTTATAACACCTACATCCGCCTTTGAGTAAGGCATATCAAACTCATAAAATCTTTCCGCATCCTCTCTCAAGAGTTTCTCCAGCTTATTCATTCTCTTTTCCATCTGCCATGTCCTTATGTCAGGCCTGTTTCTCGGATCAGAATTCTCCTGATGCTCAAGACCAGTTATGGCATGTATAGCTTCGGGATCACCAGGAATACCCACGGGTGTTATACCATCCTCCGTAAATAGGGCAAACCTGAGAAACCTACCCGCCTTCTTAAATCTGCCTTCCGGATCCTCCTCCTTCCTGTAAATCCACCTGTTTTCAATCCTTATATTCTCTATCTTCGGAGTAGGAAAAGCCTCAGCCCTTAAAGAAAGGGATGCATCCGTCAACAGAATAACAGGAATCTGATACTTTTCCGCGAGATTAAAGGCTTCCACCGTGAGGTAAAAACTTTCTTCAACATTTATGGGAGCAAGTACAGCCCTCGGAATCTCACCGTGACCTCCGTAAACCGCATGGAACAGATCCCCCTGTTCATGTTTGGTGGGCATACCTGTTGCGGGACCGGTCCTCTGAACATCCACTATAACAACGGGTGTTTCTGTCATACCCGCATAGGAAAGGAACTCCGTCATTAAAGACAAACCAGGACCCGAAGTTGCTGTCATAGACTTAACACCCGCAAAGGAAGCCCCTATAGCCATACCGAGGGAAGCTATCTCATCCTCCGCTTGGTAAAGCCACCCGCCCACCTTTATAAGATCTTCAACTATATAGTTCCCTACAGTGGTTGCAGGCGTTATAGGGTACGCAGCATAAAACTTACAACCCGCAACTATAGCTCCCTTAGCAACAGCCTGATTTCCCTCCATTATAACCACATCCTTGGGTTGGCGGGGGGAAGGGAATTTGTAAGGATCCGCCTTTTTAAGATTTTCCCGAACATAATTTATACCGAGCTCCAGAGCCTTGTAGTTAAGGCTTATAACCTCCTCCCCTTTCCTAACAAACCGCGCTTTAATAGAATCCCTGATGGATTGAGAAGGTATATCAAACAATCCACAAAGAACACCGAGGGCAATTACATTTTTGGTTATGTATGCCTTCATAACATCCTTGGCAAGTTCCGAAAGAGGAACGGGATAAAGTATCACCCCTTTATGTTCTTCAGGCTCAAAATCGGAAGAATCATAAACAAGTACGGTTCCTTCCCTCAAGTGCTTCTTATTGAAGAAGTAAGCTTCACCATTGAAACAACAGAGGATATCAAAGGCATCCCCCGTAGAATAAAGCTTTTCATCGGAAATCCTAACAGTTGATTGGGCATATCCCCCCTTTATCTCCGCGGGAAAACTTTTAAAATTAACAACCTCATAACCCGATCTCGCAGCAGCCTCGGTAAGAAAATCACCAGCGGATATAACACCCTCTCCGCCTTCACCACCTATCTTTATAGTTAGATCAAACCGAGCCATCCGCCCTCCTTTTTCAGCAAAGCCCGATAGTGGACCACCAATCCTATCACTCCCAAAGTAGATAAAGCAGATAGCCACTCCTACAGGCTACCACAAAATAGATTACTGAATCCCTGCCAAAAAATCAACCTATTGATAACTTTTATCCTCTTTGTAAGGCTCTATCCTTATTAAGGCATCATCCGGATTTACCTGATCTCCGGGCTTGACAAATATTTTCTTAACAATACCGTCTATGGGAGCATGGATCTCGTTTTCCATCTTCATTGCTTCAACTATTGCTATGGTCTGACCCTTTTCAACAGGCTGATTTTCTTTTACAAGTATTTTTACCACTTTACCCGGCATGGGAGTTGTAGCATCTCCTGGTTGAGAAGCCTTAGGGATACCCGTTTCTTCTTCTGAAGCAACCGCACTCGCACCGCCCGAAGGTACAGCCTCCTTTATCGGGGAAAGTTGGATTTCCTCAAGCCTTCCATCAATTCTCACATAGTATTTTCTCGGCTTTCCGGGTTCAGAATGGGCGCTTACACCCTCCACTTTAACCCTGAACTTCTCACCGTGATAGACTATATCAAACTCAACGGGCGCAGCATTGGCAAGGGTGCCAGCGGGAGCTTCGGTAACTTCTGGGAGTTCCTCAACAGGTTCGGGATGAAGCTCACCCTTCTCTCTTAAAGAAAGGAACTCTTTTGCCTGCATGGGGAACAGTATGTAAAGGAGTATCTCTTCGTCCATAGGTTCCCTACCTATAATTTTAAATACCTCTTCCTTTGCTTTGTCCCATTCCTCTTGATCAGCCAAGTCACCCGGTCTTATGGAAAAGTCCGGCTCTTTACCAGGTCCCAAGATCTTTTCCGCAAGCTCCTTAGAGATGGGACCCGGCGGTTTACCATATTTTCCTTCCACATAATCCCTGACTTCCTTTGTTATGGTTTTGTATCTCTCACCGGTTATTACATTCAGGACCGCCTGAACACCCACTATCTGAGATGAGGGAGTAAGAAGGGGAGGATAGCCGAGATCCGCCTCAACCCTGGGGACTTCCTCAAGGGCTTCTTCCATTTTATCAAGGGCATTAGCCTCCATGAGCTGGGCAACCATATTTGATATCATACCGCCAGGAATCTTATGTATAAGCACCTTTGCGTTAACACCCGCATATTCCGTTTCATACTTCTTATATTTTTTCTTTATCTTCTTGGCTTCCTCCGCAGCCTCCGCTATCTTTGAAAGATCAAGCCCCGTATCAAAGGGAGTACCTTGAAGCGCAGCAACTATTGTTTCTGTGGCGGGATGGGAAGAACCGAAGGCTAGGGGTGAAAGTACTGTATCAAGCATGTCAACCCCTGCAAGGACTGCCATCATGTGGTTTATTGTTGCCATACCGCTCATGTCGTGATTGTGAAGCAGAACGGGTATCCTACCTTCGGTTGCCTCCTTTAATCCCTTTATAATCTGATAGCATTCAAAGGGAGGCATTATGCCCGTCGCATCCTTGAAGGATATCCAATCGGGTTCCATCTCCGCCAATTCGCGGGCATACTCCATCCATTTCTCATAGGTATGAACAGGTGAACGGGTATAACTTATCTCCGCATGAACCTCGCCTCCGAACTCCTTTATTGTCTTAACCGCCACCTCTATATTCCTATTATCATTAAGAGAATCAAAAACCCTGAAAACGGTAATACCGTTCTCTATACACTTCTCAACAAATTTTTTAACGGTCTTATCGCTTCTCGGTCTGTAACCCACTATATTCTGACCCCGGAAGAGCATTTGGAGTTTTGTATTCGGCATAACCTCCTTTATTCTCCTGAGCCTTTCCCACGGGTCTTCCTTAAGATACCTCAGACATACATCGTAGGTAGCACCGCCCCACACCTCTACCGCATAAAATCCGCACTTATCCAGCTTTTCGCAAAGGGGAAGCAGGTCATCTGTCCTCACCCTCGTTGCGAGTTTACACTGTTGACCGTCCCTTGGTGTTAGGTCGGATATATGAATTTTCTTTCTTATACCCTTTTTCTCATACTCCTTCAACTTTTCCCTTATTTCTTCAATCAACTCTACCATTCACAGCCACCTCCTTAAACTTATATAAAACTAAAGACCGTGATATGCGGCGATGACCGCAGAAATGAAGGCTACATAATCTTCCTTATCCCTGTGTTCTTTATATTCAAAAACCTGAGGATGGGTATCAAGATATTTAGTAGTAAACTTACCAGCTCTAAAATCAGGTTCCCTCATAATCTCTATGAGAAGGGGTATAGTAGTTTTCACCCCTGTTATCTCGTATGTTTCAAGGGCAGCCTTCATCCTATCAACAGCTATCTCCCATTCGGGTGCCCAGACTATAAGCTTGGCTATCATGGAGTCATAATAGGGTGTTACTTCAAACCCCCTTGAAGCTGCATGTTCAACCCTTATACCAAATCCACCAGGTACATAGTACCTTTCTATGGTTCCTATGGAAGGGGCAAAGTTCTTCTTAGGGTCCTCCGCATTAATCCTGCACTCTATGGAATAACCGTTGAAGGTTATATCTTTCTGCTTATACCTGAGTTTCTCACCCGCAGCTATCCTTATCTGCCATTTAACTATATCAACACCCGTTACCATTTCTGTAACCGGATGCTCAACTTGTACCCTCGTATTCATCTCTATGAAATAAAGGTTCCCTTCTTCATCAGCTATAAATTCCATGGTACCCGCGTTGTAGTAACCTATCTCCTTCGCAGCCTTTACAACAAGCTCACCGTAATACTCCCTCTTCTCGGGTGTAAGTATAAGGGAAGGTGCTATCTCAACAAGCTTCTGATTCCGCCTCTGAATGGAACAATCCCTTTCACCGAGATGTATAACATTACCGTATTTATCACCGAGTACCTGATATTCTATATGCTTTGGATTTTCTATAAATTTTTCAAGCAACAACTCACCCTTTCCGAAAGCCTTCTCCGCCTCACTGTAGGCGGACTCATAGTTTTTAACAAGCTCCTCTTCATTCCTGCATATCCTTATTCCCCTTCCTCCTCCCCCAGCAGTTGCCTTCAAAAGGACGGGATAACCCACATCCTTTGCTATAGCCTTTGCTTCCTCCACATTCTTTAACACCCCGTCACTACCAGGCACAACCGGGAGGCCCGCCTTTTTCATAACCTCCTTTGATCTCGCCTTATCACCCATAAGGGCTATAACTTCTGAAGAGGGACCTATAAAGGTAATACCTTTTTCTTCACAAAGCTTTGCAAACTCTGCATTCTCCGCAAGGAAACCATATCCTGGATGGATTGCATCCGCACCTATCTCAAGGGCAAGATCCACAATCCTGTGCATATTGAGATATGTATCAAGCGGATCCACCCCTATCATATATGCCTCATCCGCCATCTTCACATGGCGTGCTGTAGGTTCTACATCAGAGTATATTGCAGCGGTTTTTATCCCCAACTCCTTAGCCGCCCTTATTATCCTGCACGCTATCTCACCCCTGTTGGCTATAAGGAGCTTCTTGAACATTAACTACCTCCTTTTGCATGCTCACATTGAGTCTTTTAAATTTATCATAAATTACTATGTAAATTCAAATTTCATAAATTATTAAATATCTTGTTAATATTACCTTACCATCTATTCACTTTTTTAAAAGCTCTTCTATACAAACTCTCTTACCCTCAACAATCTCAAAATCATCCTTCCAATCCTGAACCACCCACTTTTTTCCCTTTTCCGCCACCATCACCTTTTTTGTTTTGGTAAATATCCATATAACCCTCTCCACACCCGCATTTAATAAATCTTGTGTTTTTTCATAGGCATACTCTTCCATACCTCCATATTTTGTAAGATCCGCCTTAGTATCCACCTCTATAACTACTAAGGGCGCGACCGGTATTAGCTTATTCTCCGTCAGATAAGGTTTAACCTTTTCCCTTTCAAATATGGCTATATCAAGATTTCTCCAAGAGCCTTTAAGAAATTTGAAGCCTATTTCATTAAATAAAACTTCATATCTGCTCATATCCAGAGTCTTAAGCAGGAAACCAACCAAAAGCCTAATTAAATATGCTTGTATTCCGCTACTCCCCATGACAGCCTCCGGCGGAATCTCCCCCCTGAGGACTCTTTTATAGTCCCGATAATATATTGGCTTTCCGTTTACCTTCTCGTAGGTTAAAAGCCTTAAAAGTTTCTTCTTTTCTTCCTTAGAAAGTTTTTTCTTCCCTGCAGTTTTTACCATATCCAAACTTTATTACTTTACAATTTCTATCTTGTATTCAATTGGTGCTACCTTGTTTATCATATAAGCTATTGAACATGTTCCAGGATCATATATGGTCTTATCAAGACCTTTTTTAACATCCTCCTCGGTAACATCACCCTTTACCCTCACCGTAAGATATATTTTTAAAAATATTTTGGGATATCCTTCTGTTTTCCTATCAGCGTCCGTTTCTATCTCTATGTCCTCCACATGCTTTCCCTCTTTATGAAGAGCCTCGTAAAGGTGGATACCTACACAACCCGCAATTGAATGGAACAAAAGCTCTGGCGGTCTTATACCCCTTCCCTTTCCTCCCACATACTCCGCAGCGTCTATGGGGACTTCTCTTCCCGCTGGACCTATTCCTACAAAGTGAAAATCCTCCTTCTGTTTAACCCTTACTTTCATTCATAACCTCCTTAACTCATTTATATTCTTTTGATAATCTCCTCCGCAAATTCATTCGTAGATAATTGCCTTGCCTCCACCCCCTGCTTCCTGAAACCGGCGGCTATATCGGGGGTTCCTATTCTGTCCTCAAGTGCCTTTTTTACAGCGGAGTATATTCTCTCAGAAGCCTCTCTCCATCCGAGGTACTCAAGCATCATGGCACCGGAAAGGGTGATAGATATAGGATTAGCTATACCTTGCCCAGCAATGTCCCAAGCGGTACCGTGAGTGCTTTCAAAGAGGGCATACCCGTCCCCTATGTTACCGCTGGGTACATAGCCTGGTCCTCCTACCAAGGCGGCAGCGAGATCTGATATATAATCCCCATTCAAGTTCTGCGTAACAATAACATCATAAGCTTCAGGTCTTAAAACAAGCTGCATAAGCATTTGATCAGTTATGACCTTTGTAAGAAGCACCTGTCCTTCCTCTGGTTCTCCCTCAGTTATGACCCTACCTTGGAACTCCGGTTCCCTGGCAACCTCAAATCCCCAATTAATAAAGGCCCCCTCCGTTGCCTTCATAATGTTCCCCTTACCGACAAGGGCAACAACCTTCTTACCCGTATCAAGGGCATATCTGAGTGCCTTTCTCACATGCCTTTTGGTTTTATACTCACTCATAGGCTTTACGGTTATACCGCAATCATCGGGCAGTGCATACTCAGAAACGCCCATCTCTTTTATAAAGAATTCCCTTACCCTTTTGGTAGCTTCCTGACCTGCCATGTACTCAATTCCCATATAAACATCATCAGAGTTTTCCCTAAAAACCGTTACATTGACCCTTTCGGGAAAGGGTATGGCAGACGGTTGACCGAGCCATACAACGGGTCTTATGGCGGAATAAAACTCCATTGACTGTCTGAGTATGGCATTTAATGATTTGCCTCCCTTACCTACAGGAGTTCCCAAGGGTCCCTTTATGCCAACTATAGCCTTCTTTAAAAATTCAAGGGTTTCTTCGGGCATTCGTTTGCCCGTTTTCTCCTCAGCCTTATCACCCGCAAGCAACTCAACCCACACTATACCTTTGGACGATCCGTAGCTTTTCTCAACAGCCCTGTTCACTATCTTGATCATGCAGGGGGTTATCTCAGCTCCTATCCCGTCACCTTCAATATAAGGTATGATGGGGAAATCGGGAACATCTATGGTTCTGTCTTCCCTCAGCCTTATATATTCACCTACATCCGGCTCCCTTATACCCTTTTCCCACACATAAACCCTGTCTTCTTCCTTCAATACCATGACATCACCCCTTGACTTATCAGGAGTTTAATGTATTATAACCGAAACAACAGCCTGTTAGAATAAAGTTTATGAAAAAAATACTATCTATTGAAAACCTTACCCTTATTGCAATTATACTCTCTGTACCTTTCGGCATTTATTTTAAAGAATTATCAATAAACATCTCCCTTATAGGTACAATTTTCTTAAATCTTTTAAAACTCGTTATAGTTCCGCTTATACTCTCTTCCGTATTAGTCAGTATTTTGGGTCTTAATTCACTTACCAGAATAAAGGAAGTGGGCATAAAAACACTTATATATTACATGTCAACAACTACTATTGCTGTTATAACAGGTTTGCTTATAGTAAACTTCTTCGGATTTGAGAGTAATGCAGAATTTTCCGGAAAAGAATTTTCCTTGGATAAGGAGATAAGCCTTAAGGATTTTATCCTCAGTCTTATACCCTCCAATCCCGTAGAAAGCTTGGCGGAAGGAAAGGTAATCCAAATTATCATATTCTCCATTCTGATAGGAATGGCACTTCTCAAGATAGCGGAAGATAAAAGGAGTGTTATCTTCAAATTCTTTGACGGTTTAAATGACGGTCTTATAGTACTTACAAGGTGGATAATATATCTCACACCCTTGGGAGTCTTTTCAATAGTTTCTTCCCTCGTAGCAGAAAAGGGTATTGATCCCATTCTCGGATTATGGAAATATGCACTCGCTGTGTTTACCGGGCTTCTTGTCCATGCGGTTATAAATTTGGGACTTATAGCCTATCTTGTGGGCAGGTTTAATCCCCTTGATTATTTTTTAAGAATAAGGGAAGCGGTTATAGTTGCCTTTTCAACAGCCTCAAGCTCCGCAACACTGCCCGTTTCCATGGAAGTTGCGGAAGAGAAGGGGGGAGTAAAAAAGAAGACTGCGGGTTTCGTGCTTCCTTTGGGAGCAACAATAAATATGGACGGAACAGCCCTTTATGAAGCGGTGGCGGTTCTATTCATAGCGAGTATATACGGCATAGAGCTTGGTCTATACCAACAGATAATAGTAGCCCTTACAGCAACCCTTGCATCCATAGGTGCTGCTGGCATACCCGGGGCGGGACTTGTAACGATGGTAATGGTTCTCAATGCGGTGGGTTTGCCCCTTGAGGGTATAGGTGTAATACTCGCGGTTGACAGATTTCTTGATATGTTAAGGACATCGGTAAATGTGTGGGGAGATTTGGTAGGTACCAAGGTTGTAGATAGATTCGTTAAATAGTGTTATATTAAATATCAGCCCTGCAACGGGACAGGGTGAACTCCCCCAGGCCCGAAAGGGAGCAAGGGTAAGCCCGCCGTCCCGTGTGCGGGGTCATAAAAAGTCAAATACCCGCATATTAACATATAAAGCAAATGGAAAGAAGGCTTCCCCCAGGTCAGCAGTGGATAGATGAACCCCTTATCTATGACATAAACAAAAACTTCTCCATTCCAGAAGAAAAAGATATATACCTTTACATAGTAGGAGAGGTTAAGAATCCCTTAAAGATACCTTATTTGGAAATAATCAACAGCGGGAATCTGAGCAAGATAAAGGCGGATTTTCACTGTGTAACGGGGTGGAGTGTTAAAGATATAGAATGGGAAGGTATATTGGCAAAACACATAATAGAGGTGGTAAAGCCCTCAGAAGATGTTAAATGGGTGTATGTAAGGTGCTATGACGGATACTCAGCAAGCTTTCCTTATGAATTCTTTAAAAAAGAAGATTCTCTGATAGCGGTAAAGATGAACGGTAAAAAACTACCTACGGAGCACGGATATCCCTTCAGGGTGGTTGTTCCCTCCCTTTACGCCTGGAAGAGTGCGAAGTATGTGCATACCGTTGAGTTTTTGAAAGATGAAAAGAAAGGCTTTTGGGAGCTAAGGGGCTATCATCCCATGGGTGATCCCTGGAAGGAGGTTAGCAACAGTTGAAAAATAGTGTGCAGTTCTGTGCAAAAACGCAATATGGGATGCGGGAGATAAAGGGAGAGAATTATACCATTCAAGCAAGGCTAAAGGTCAAAGGAGAAGAGAAGAAAACCCTTGACGACCTCATGAGAAGGTGGTCATCTTGTATGAGGTTCGCATACAAAAGACTTTTGGAAGGAAAGAAGAGAAACGATCTCAAGAGAGAACTCCAGATCAAGTTTAACCTCAATTCCCGCTATGTGGACGATGCAATATTGGAAGCCCAAAGCATTATAAACCTCTCCAAAGAACTCGGTTTCAAGCCCGAGAAGATCATATTCGGAGGGAGAAATCTCTTTGAAAAACTTTCCAAAAACCACCTTTCGGAGAAACAAAAGGAGATGCTTAGAAAGGAATGGAAAGAGAAAAGACAGTACAACCTATACTCAAGAGGAGACAAGTCAAAAAGCGGGAACCTCAACCTGAGAATTGCCAAAAAAGAATATAAATATTACCTGAGAGTGAATGTAGGAAGTAGAAAATGGATACTCTTAGAACTTGTAACTTCCCACAAAAAGTGGGGGCTATTTGAAAGCTTCTTAATTCAGGGAGTTCCTTACTCGGTCAGGCTCAAGAAAAAAAACAGAAGGTATTACGCCTACATCACCTTTGAAGAGTATTTGCCTGAAGTGGAGATAGGTTTTGAAAAAGGAGCTATAGGGATAGACCTGAACGCTTTCCCTTCCCACATAGCTTGGGCGGAAGTCGGCAAAGATGGGAATCTGATAAGCTACGGGGAAATACCCACACCTCACCTTTTTGACGGTAGAAAGACAAAGAGGGATTACTGGGCATGGCAGTATGCACATGAGGTAGTGAGGATTGCTTTAGAAAAGAGAAAGGGGATAGTTCTTGAAGATCTGAGGCTCAAAGAAAGGGGCTTTAGAGGAGATTGCACAGGAAGGAAATCAAGGAGGATAAAACATAATTTCTCATACAAGAAGCTCAAGGAGAGGATAATCCACCTTGCAAGGAGATACGGGATAGCGGTAAAAGAGGTAAACCCTGCATACACGAGTGTGATAGGGATGCTCAAGTATGCACCGCAGTTATCACTGACTAAGGATATAGCTTCCGCCTGGGTAATAGCTCGTAGGGGATTGGGGCTATCTGAGGGAGTGCCCAGGAACTACAAGGTGTTCCTTCAGGTAGCTCAAGGAAGCCCTCAGCGTGAGTCAGGGAGGGCTGATGGGTCAACCGATGGAAGGAACCTGTCAGCTCCGAAGCACCCGAAAGGGGCTTTGTATAATCTCTGGCGAGTGCTGGGGGTAGCGGTGCTGACTGCACTCTCCCCTGAGAGACAAGAAACTCCCAGGTGTCTCTCTCCCCTGAAGCGGTTACTCATTTCAGGGGACGTGGGGAGAACCCTTGAAGGGCGTGAGGTCCTGGGACCTGGGACAGGGCCTATGGGTGCTCAAATGCCGCCTGCCGGGTTTCTGGGCACCCTGAATAGGCGGGGTATAAATAGCCCGGCACCCGAGCTGTGTACAATTACACAGTTTGGGTAACCAGGAGAGGTATGGATGATATTTTAAAGAGGGTATGCAGGGGTTGTATGAATCCAGGACATCTGACAAAAGAGGAAGCCAGGTCGGTCTTTGATTATATCCTCAAAGGTGAAGGTGATCCCATTCAGATATCCGCCTTTTTAGCAGGAATGAGGATGAAGGGAGAAACCCCAGAGGAACTTGAAGGTTTTTATGAGGCGACCGTATCCAGAAAGAGGGAAATAGGAAGCAAGGTAGAGAACGAATTGGATTTGGGAGTTAACTATGACGGCAAGATAAAAACACCCCATATACTGCCCTCTGCTATTTTTATTGCAATGGGATGCGGAGTTAATCTGTCATCTCATGGTACGGAAGGTGTACCCGCAAAATTCGGTCCCGGCTTTATAAAGGTGTTCGGAAAGATGATAAACACGGAAGGATCACTTTTTATTAAAGAGGGTTTCCGCTATGCGGATCAAAAGGAATTTGTCCAAGAGCTTTATAAGTTAAAGGAAATAAGGAAGAAGCTCGGGTTCAGAACATTTATCAATGTTATTGAAAAGCTGTTAAACCCTTTTAATGCGGATAGTATAATTACATCGGTTGCACACAATCCTTACTTTGAAAAGGTTTACAACCTATTAAATAAGGTAGGCTTTAAAAGGATAACAGTGGTCAAAGGTGTTGAAGGGGGTATTGAACCTTATCCTGACAGGAAAACAACCTTGATGCTTGACGGAGAGTTAACAGAAATTGATCCTTCATCGTACGGTCTGATCTCCGATCTTCCCAAGGGCAATCTAAGTATTGAAGAGCAAGCAAAACTTAATATATCCATTATAAAAAATGAAAACAATATCTACAAAACTTGGGCTTTACTGACATCAGCCCTTATCCTGCTTGCCTCCGGTAAGGTTCCAAGTATAAAGGAAGGTATTGAGCTTTCTAAGGACTGCCTTGAATCGGGAAGGGCAAAGGAATGTTTTGAACGGTTTGCATCAGGGTAATTTTATACCGTACTTCTTTATCCTGTAGGAAACCTGCCTCGGCGTCATACCCAGGAGTTTTGCAGCCCTCTTTATAACATAACCGCTTTCAGCCAATGCCCTTTCTATCTGCTCCTTCTCCATCAATTCTATTGTTGAGGGAAGCTTCTTCCCTGCATAAGAAGTTTCCTCCTCAGCCCTTACCTTTTCCACACTTTCAATTATTTCCCTCGGTAAATCCCTCCTTCTTATAACACCGTCCGAAGAGAGGATGACAAATCTCTCAATAAGATTTTGTAGCTCCCTGACATTACCGGGCCAATCGTATCTCGTTAGGATATCTATAACTTCGGGTTCAATAACCACCTCCTTCTTATATTCCTTTGTAAACTTATCAAGGAAGTAACCTATCAGAAGGGGTATATCTTCCCTTCTTTCCCTCAGGGGAGGTACGTATATGGGTATAACATTCAATCTGTAATATAGATCCTCCCTGAATTGTCCCTTTTCTACGAGCTTTTTAAGGTCCTTGTTGGTTGCCGCTATTACCCTTATATCAACCTTAATAACCTTGGTACTTCCGAGAGGCTCTATCTCCCTTTCCTGGAGTACCCTCAGTATCTTTGCCTGAAGGGGCAGAGGCATATCACCTATCTCATCAAGGAATATGGTTCCTTCATGGGCAAGGGCAAATTTCCCCTTCTTTGATACATAAGCACCGGTGAATGCACCCTTTTCATAACCGAAAAGTTCAGCCTCCAACAAATTCTCTGGAATTGCTGCACAGTTGACCTTTATAAAAGGTTTTGAAGCCCTCGGACTCAAAAAGTGTATAGCCCTTGCTAAAACCTCCTTTCCTACACCGCTTTCACCCATAAGCAAGACTGTTGCGGATGTTTCTGCAACCTTGTGAACATTCTCAAGCACTTCCATTATGGCGGTACTTTTTCCTATAATGCCTTCAATCTTGAGATTTGAATATACCCTTTTAAGTTCTATCTCCAACGCCTTTTTCTCATCCCTGAACTTCTGCCATGTCCTTACATGCTGGGCTATAAGGCCCGCCACCATATTTAAAAATCTCAGGTAATCATCCATTGACTCCTTTTTTGTATATTCCCTATCACAGCTGAGCACCCCAATTACCTTACCCTCAACCTTCAAAGGTACAGCCATAAAAGCAATCTTTCCCTTTATATTTCTTTTCCACACCTTATTTAGAAACTCAGGCTCCTTTGATATATCAGGTATTATCATAGGTATTCCGTGTTTCCATACCTTCCCTATTATCCCTTCACCCTTTTTAAAACTGACCTGGGGAGCCTTTGTATTTGAAGTAGCCCTTACGACAAGCTCACCTGCCTCTGAATCAACCATAGTAAGTGTAACCCTCTCAAATCCCATAAGCTTTTCAAGGAGCCTTAGTACATAAGGAAGGGATTTATCAACAGGTTCACCGCCGAGTACTTTGCTTATCTCATAAATAGCCTCTAATGCTAACTTCTCCTGCATATTATAATTATCATAATGAAAAGATATCTCCTTTTAACAGCAGGTCAAGACAGGCCTGGTATAGTAGCGGATGTAACAAAGGTTCTGTACGAAAAAGGGTGCAACATAGAAGATTCATCAATGACCCGTATAGAAGACGAATTTGTAATAATGCTTATATTCACGGGTGATATAAGATCGGAAGACTTTGATCACTTAAGGAAAGAGCTACTCATAGAATTGAAAGAATTGCCAGAGAGAAAAGAAATAAAGAAGTATCCAAACAAGTTTATAGTCTCCTTTTACGGTGGTGACAAGCCGGGTATAGTCTATCGTATATCCAGTAAGCTTAAGGAGAAGGGAGTAAATATATGTGATATGAGAACTAAAAGGACCGGCGGGGAAAGACCCATATATTTAATGACAATGGAGCTTGAAGCGGAAGATCATATAGATGAAAACATTTTAAAAGAAGAACTACAACTCATCTCAAAAGAATTGAATATAGAACTCTCCTTATCACCCATTGAAGAGGTAAACCTTTGAAACTCCAAATACTAACCTACCCAGATCCCCGATTGAGAAAGATCTCGGAAGAGGTAAAGGAGATTGATGGCAACCTTAAAAAGTTTGTTGATGCCCTTATTGAAACCATGTATGAAAAAAAAGGATGTGTAGGTATAGCAGCGCCTCAAGTAAACTTTCATAAAAGGATAATAGTGGTTGATTCTACCCGCTTCAGAAGACCTCCACCAAACCCCATAGGACTGCAAATACTTATAAACCCCGTAATTGTTCATAAAGAAGGCGAGATAGTATTTAAGGAAGGGTGCTTAAGCATTCCCGAATTGCTCGCCACTGTGAGAAGGGCAAACAGAATATTCCTCAAAGCATGTACCATGGAGGAGAAGGAGATAGAAATGGAGCTGACGGGCATTGAGGCAGTTCTTATTCAGCATGAAATAGACCATCTGGACGGCATACTTTTCCTTGACAGGATCTCTTCCGTAACAGATCTTATCCCCAGGAAAGTAAAATAGAAGATAATAAAGAAGGAGGTAAAACAATGAAAGGAAAAGTTGCCCTCATCAGCATCCTGCTTGCGGGAATATCCTTCTCCGCAGACAAGCTTATCATTAAAAAACCGCCCGAATCCCTCTCCAAGTATTACCCACCCAAATCAAAGAAATTTGAATTTGTAAGCAATATGCATAAGATGAGTCTTGCCTTTTATGCGGTAAATCTCAATATAAACGCTGAGAACTGGGAAAGGGCAAAGGAGTGGGCTAAAAATCTTGAAAAGACCTATAAAGAAACCGCAAAGATGGTACCCGAATGGAAGAAGTATTTCAAGCCGGAGCTGGC
This sequence comes from Aquificales bacterium, assembly GCA_027037055.1. Classification (GTDB taxonomy): domain Bacteria; phylum Aquificota; class Aquificia; order Aquificales; family Aquificaceae; genus WFWF01. The sequence continues at coordinate 64,585 of JALWBR010000039.1, forward strand.
GGAAAACTTCAGGAAGGCGGTTGAATCCCAAAATGTGGATGAAGTAATAAAAACTTCAAAAAAACTGGGAAGAAATTGTCAAAAATGTCATCAAGACAACATGGCTATAGTTAAGATAATGTATAGATTTCCCTCCTTTGAAAAGATAAAGATAGAGGATCCTATAGAGTTTACAGAACTTGAAACGGGTAAATATATGAGGAAACTCTCAAATTCCATGAAAGCTTTGAGGATATTTCTCCTTCAGGGAGATACGGAAAATGCAAGGCAGGCGGGTGAGGAATTTATTGAGAGGGCAAGACAGCTGAAGACCATGTGTACAAAATGCCATACGGAAGAGGAAAAGGAAGTTATAAGGGCATCAATGAAGAAATCATCCGAAGCTCTTGACACAATAGCGGAAATCCTTTCCGCGGAAAAAATAGATAAAAATAAGATATTTAGCTCTCTTAATGCGGTTGGCATGTCCTGCAGTAAATGTCATAATGTTCATGAGATACCCGCCCTTATTCAAGAAGCCTTTGAAGAATGAAAAAAATATTTATTGCTTTGATGTCAATTTTTATCGGAGGGTGCGGTCCCTTTGAAAAAATTTTTGTGGAGGAAGACCTTCTTAAAAGACCTGAAGCCAAAAGATGCGGTGACTGTCACGCAGAAATATACAAAGAGTGGAAAAAGAGCAGGCATGCAAAGGCATGGGTGAGTGAAAATTTCAGGGAAGAATCGGAAGAGTACAGCAAACTAAAGTGTCTAAAATGCCATGCACCCCTTGAAGTCCTTGAAGATAAAAAGCCGGTAACAAGGGATAAACATAGAGAAGATGGTGTCAACTGCTCCGCATGTCATTACAGGGAAAAAACCAACGCCATTCACGGTCCCTTAAAGGTTTGGTCCCCTCCCCATCCTTCCCGTCAAGATGAATTTTTTGAAAAATCAAAATACTGTGCATCATGTCACGAAGATACCTATAAAGAATGGAAGATGTCTGGTTCGGAAAAATCATGCCAATCATGTCATATGCCATATATGGGAAAGAAGGATCTCATTCAAAACTTTCCTTACCATCTATTACACCTTGCAAAACCGAGGCATGATCACTCCTTTCCCAGTCTTAAAGCAAAAAGTGAAGATATAGAGATAAGGATAAAGAAGGAAGGTAAAAAGAGAATTATAGAGATAGAAAATGTAGGCGTACCGCACAATCTCCCGACCGCGGACCAGGGAGATCCAAAATATTACATCATCATAGAGGTAAATTATGGCAACAGAAAAGTAAGAAAAATAAGAAGGACACTTTCACCGGAAGCGGAGAATACCCTTGTATATAAGAAGCCTTTAAGAATTTCTTTTTTTGAAAGAGAAGAACCCGAAAAAATAAAAGTTACCATCTACAGAAGATTGAGCTGGAAAAAAGAGAGGGAACTTGTAAAGACCTATCTTGCAAGCATGTAAACACCTACACCCACACCGTGGGCTACGGTATCTTCACCGAAGAGCATCCTTCCTTTATACTCAAGTAGAATGCCGAAGGAAGGTGAGATATTTATCTTTCCGCCGAGGCTGAAGTGAACCCCCGGTATTATCCTCTCCTTTTTTGAACTTGCACTGTTTTCCTTAATATTGTTAAAGGATAAACCAGCTCCAGCAAACAATCTTAGGTTGCGTGAAGGTTTAAGATTAACAACAGCGTTTATATCAAAAGGATTGTAAAACAAGCCGTAACC
>JALWBR010000040.1 GCA_027037055.1 Aquificales bacterium
ATGCTAAGGGTTATGTTGAGCTTCCTCCCGAAGACATGAAGTTACCTCCGAGGGATCCTTATAAGGCACCCGTTCCTCCCACCGATTGTGAAATACCCCCAGCAAGGATACAGAGGGATGCCCCAGTTCAAAAATCAAACTTCATGAGTTATCTGATACATGCGGTATGGCAACAGGAAGTATGGTCAGCAAACGAAAGGGCAAGGAAGTGGATAAAGCACTACCTTGGGGGTCTCATAGAGGTTGTGAATCCAAAGGCTGAAGTCTTCATAGTTGCCTCAGGATGTGCTGCTGCACAGGGAAGGGAAGCCCAGAGATATGCGGAGATGGAGGGATTGAATGTAGGACTTGTTAAGATAAAGTCTATAAGACCTTTTCCAACCCAGGAGTTAAGGGAGATACTGAAGGATGCAAAAGCAATAATTGTTCCAGAACACAACATAGTGGGTTGGCTTTGTAAGGAGGTAAAGGCGGTTATACCGAACGGTGACAGGGTGGTTGAAGGTCCCCGTGTGTACGGCGGTATGACCCTGCCGGTTGAGTTGATAATGGATGAAATTTATAAAGTTCTCGGTATTAAAAAGGAGAAGAAGACGCTTGTATAAAGCAAGGAGGTGGTAAACATGGGACTTGAATATGTAAAGATAGCACCGGGTTTTGAAAAATATATGCCCCGTGATTATGTAGATCTTGTAAAAATGGGGCAGTTCGGCAGGCAAGTTGATGTAATGGATCTGGGTCAATTTAAGGAGCTTGTTGAAGACCATCCTATGTGTGCGGGATGTTACATGGCTTACTTCATAAGGATATTCTATGCTTCACTGCCTAATCCTGAGGATACTATAGTTCTGGGTACCGCAGGATGTGCAAGGCTTGCTTTGTCTCAGGCTGCGGTTCCTTTTATATACGGTAACTACGGTGATACAAATGCGGTTGCTTCCGGACTTAAAAGGGCTTTAACCATAAGGTTTCCCGATAAGCATAAGGATGTTGTCGTTATAGCGGGTGACGGTGGTCTTATGGATATAGGTTTTGGTATGACGATGCATTCATGGTTCAGAAGAGAGAAGTTCACCACAATTATGGTTGACAACGAGGTTTACGGTAATACGGGCGGTCAGGAAAGCGGTATGTCGCCAAAAGGTGTTCAGCTTAAGATGGCTCCTAAGGGAAAGCAGTTTGATAAGATAAATGCGGTTGAACTTGCTAAGGTTTCGGGATGTGTTTATGTGGCAAGAATATCTCCTACAAATCCCAAGAGGATAGCCAAGGTCATAAGGAGGGCTATTCTCGCTGCCAGACATTTCGGTCCCACCTTTATTCATGCGTACACATCTTGTAACATTGAATACTCAATCCCCACAAGGGAAGTGTTGGCTGATGCAAGGAACAGGGAAAAGAAGGACTTCAAATTCTATGAGTGGATGACTGATGAGGTTAAGGAGTATTTTGAAGAAATGGAGAAGAAGGAGGTAAAGGCATGAAAAGGTATAACATAAGAATAGCGGGTGTAGGCGGACAGGGGGTTGTTACATCCGCCCATATACTCGGTAACGCTATGTCCGCCGCTGGTAAATATGCGACCTTGGTTCCCTTTTTCGGATCAGAAAAGAGGATGGCTCCTGTTGAAGCCTATGTTAGGGTTTCCGACCAGCCCATATACGAGGTGGGTGAGGTTGTGTATCCAAATGTGATAATGATATACCATCCTCAAGTAATAACCCACGGCAAATCATATACCATGCCCTTCTATACGGGTCTTAAGGAAGGGGGTATGGTTATTATTAACTCGGATGTGGATATAATACCCGAGGAAGACAGGAAGGTACTTGAGGAGTTGGATGCACGAATTTTTTACATTCCCGCTACTCAAATAGCAAGGGACATAGCTGGGACGGAGCTTGCTACGAATATGGCGATGATAGGTCTCTTTTTCGGTATTACAAAACTCGTAAGCCTTGAGCATATTGAGAAGGCGTTGATAGAAAGGTTTCTTGGGGGTACCTTCGTCGCATCTGGGGGTACTACAGCCCTTGACAGCGCTATAGAGAAAAAATTTAAGAAAAAACAAGAACTTCTGGCGAAGAATATGGAGGTTATTAAATATACAATTAGGATGGCTGAAGAGAATGCGTGGTGTGAGGAGGAAGAGGAAAAAATAGCAACATGAGGAGGTAGTCAATGTACTTTGTGGCAAAGGTGAAAGAGGATGAATGTGCCAAATACAATTGTAAGCAGTGCGTACTGTTCTGCCCGGAACCCAATTGTATTAACTTTCTTGAGAAGAAAAGCACCGCTTGGGTTTGGCCCGATAAGTGCAAAGGTTGTGAAATATGTGTTTATGTTTGCTCGGATCTTTTAAAAAGGAACTGTATAGAGATGGTTATGGTCCAGGCGGGGGATTGAGAGATGGACGAAAGGCTTGAGGAAAAGTTTAAAATTCTTGCGGAAGAGTTGAGATCGGTTATGGTAAACCCCGATGTGGATGCTACTGTCTGTTTCAAAGAGGCTGAACAGGAAGAGGCTTGTACTCCTTCAAAATATCCTTATATAAAAATAACTTATGTAACTGAAGAACATGATAAACATGAAAAAATTATAGAGATACCGCCGGAATGGTGGGATAAGGATATTAAAGAAATAAAGGAATTTGTTACCTTTCAAATTGAGCAGTTTATGGAAGAGATAGATAGTGTAGAATACGGCGGAGAATAATTTGGAAAGCTTCCATGGAATTTGCAATCCTTCTGTTAATAATACTGCCCTTATTGTCTGGTGTAATTATAAACTTTGTAGAGAAGTATAAGGCTTCTATTTACAGTACATTTATTACTTTCGTTACCCTGCTTCTTAGTTTGCCCCTTTTGTTTATCGGTCCGTTTGACACCTTCAGTATAGGGGGGATTTTTGAATTCCGTCCTGATAGGTTGGGGCTTTTGCTTTCGTCTTACATTTTGCTCGTAAGCTTTGTTATCCATAAGTACTCTATCAACTATATGAGGGAAGAAGAGGGATATGTGAGATTTTTCTCTTTACTTGATTTTATGACCGCAAACCTTCTTCTCCTCGTACTTTCCGATAACATGATATTGCTCTTCACTTCATGGCATTTGATGGGAATAATCCTTTACTTTCTGTTGAATCATAATTATAAAAGGAAGGAGGCTGTTGAATATTCCAATCTTTCCCTTACTACTCACAGGCTTGCGGATGTGCCTTTACTCATCGCCATACTTATAATTTATAAAAAGCTAAATACCCTTAGGGTTTCCGAGGCAATTGATCTCATCCTTTCCGATGTAGGTACAGAATTCAATATCTCACTTGCCACATTTCTTATAGTTTTAAGCGCCATTTTGAAATCAGCCCAGATGCCCTTCCATCTTTGGCTCGTTTACAGTATGGAGGGTCCTACTCCGGTTTCCGCATTTATGCACGCGGGTATAGTTAATGCGGGTGCTTTCCTTGTGAACAGATTCGCACCTTTATATGTAAACGATGTTTTCAGTTTGCACCTTGCCTTTATAGTGGGATCCCTCACCGCAATATTGGGATCCGCCCTCATGCTTGTGCAGAACGATGTTAAAAAGGCGCTCGGTTACTCTACCGTGGGTCAGATGGGCTATATGATTATGGAATTGGGTATAGGTGCCTTTGCCCTTGCTGTATATCACATGATGGCGCATGGCATATTTAAGGCTACACTATTCCTTTATTCTGGAAATGTTATACACGGAGCGAGAAAGGATCCTAATATACCTAAGGACGAGTTTTATAAAGCAATAACAAGGGGCAGGGAGGTATCCTATAGGGTACCCTGGTTCTTTTATGGTATCTTAACCGTATTAGTACCCCTTTTTATATTCATACTTACCCACATTCTTGTAGAGGAGGAGTTCTTTGAATATAAAACATATCTTATCCTTCTCTTCTTCGGGTGGATAACGGGTGCCCAAGTTTTGATAAGTACCTTCAGGGTGGGAAGGGAAAAGCCCGTACTAACAGGCTTGATATCAATCCTATCCCTTACCGTTTTCCTGCTCGGTTATGTGGTAATGGGTCACGGATTAAAAGTGTTCCTGTATCCCGATGCGGAATTCATGGAAATTATTTATCTTAAATCCTTCGGTGAAAACCCCCTCTTCTACTTAGAGATGGCTTTCATGGCTTTGCTTATCCTCTTCGGTTGGCTATTCATGTACTATTCCTCAAAGAAAAAATATTTACCTTTACATGTGTCCCTTTATGCCCATCTTTCAAATGAACTTTATATACCTCATTTGTACAGATACATAAAAAACACTATTTTAAAGATATCCAATCGCCTTTTAAAATTAAGCTTTGCTCCTGCGGTGGCTGGTTCTTTCGGATTTTTCATACTCGGAATTGATCTCCTTTACATACCCATAATTCTATTGGCTTCCTTATTTGTACCTATATTTCCCTTAAGCCTATTCACTATTGCCTTTATAAAGCGTATGGGAATGTTTATGCTTATAGTACTTCCTATAATAGGCATACTCCTCATCGGAATGATAGAAGTACCAGCGGTTATGAAGATACTCGCTTCAATAACCTTTTTAATACATTCTTTAAGACTTTTCCTTTTAAGAAGCATTATTTCATTCCCTGCGGAATTATACTCAACCTTCATTCCCATTGTCTGGTTACTTGATAAAAAAGATCTTGTCCTTGGTCTTTTCTTGGCTATGATTCCTATGGTATTTTTTGTTACTTCAAAGCTCCTTGAAAGGAGATTTGGAACTTCCGATCTTAATCTGCTTTCTGGCATGATAGTAGCAACTCCCAAGTTAGCTCTTATGATTGTGTTTATCTTGCTCTTCTCTGTCCTTACTCCGCCCTTCGCAAGCTTTTCTGCCCTTTATATGTCAATGGATGAGACATTCCTTTCCTTTATGTTGCTGTTAGGTTGGTTTATAAGCGGTATTGCTTTGTTTACTAAGCTGGGCAAGATCCTTTTCGGTAGTAAAAGGGATGATATTGAATACAAGGATCTTTCCCATGCGGAAATGATTTCCCTGGGCGGTTTTATTGCGGTGATGTTGTTGTCAGGGGTCTTCTATCTTACGGGAGGTATGTGATGGACCTGGGAAGAAAGCTACGCATAAGATCCATTGTAAATCTTGCTGCGGAGGTAATTCCCTTTTTCTGGCCCATGCGCAATTTTGTCCATCACAACCCTTTGCATGAGATAGAAGGTTTACCTTTTAAGGAAGCTATAGAGGTTGGTAAAAGGATTTTCGGAGGAAGGCCCTTCCTTTCACGAAGGGAGTGGTTACATCTTATGAATAAGGGCCATGTGAGAAGGGAGAAATTAAGGCAAAGGATAAGGGAGTTTTTGGAGGGTAAGATAAACGGCTTTACATTTGATGTGGAAGAGCTGTTCTACAGATTGGTATTAAATGAGGATATGAAACCTTATCGTAATTCCTATTTGAGGTTTGGCAGAAAGTACGATGGATTGATTGATATATTTAAAGAGAAATTCAAGGACGATCCGGAAAAGGTTTGTGCAGATCTTTTGTCTTCCGTAGGAAAAGGCAACACCCTTTGTACTTTGTTGGATCTTATTTTCGGCAAGGATGTGGCATCTTCGGTAGATGAGCTGATGATAAAGATTTCTATGGATTTTCTTGATGAGGGTCAATCCGCTGTAAGTATGCCCCAAAGGGAGGATGGTTTTTATAAGGCGTGGAGAAACTTGGTACTGAGAAGCGGTAAATCCTACAGCATAGTTAAGGATGTTGAAGAGCCTGAGGAAGCAATAGACAGGATAATGGGATCCTTGGGTATGCCAGAAGATCTGTGGGAAGGCTACTTTACCTTAGAGCTTTCACGCCTGAAAGGTATAGTTGGATACATAAGGTGGAGATCTCAGAATAAGGATCTCTTCTGGCAGAGGGAGTACCCTATGGATGTTGTTGAATATCTTGCGGTGAGGTTGATTATATCCAAGATGCTTTTGGATAAGGAGTACGGTTCTTTGGCAAATTATCCGGAAACGGTTAAATTTATTGAGAACAATAAGGAAGAGGTCTATTTGAGATACGAATATAACTCGGGAAACGGGGCGGGACCCATTCTTGATAGACTGCCGGACTACTTTAATAGACCGGAATATATATTGGATGAATATATAGAAAGTAAAGCGGAAGCTATAGCCGTAAACTATCTTAGATTTTTAGACGAGTGGTTGTCCCTAATAGGTAAGGGCGTTGATGATCTTGACACCGAGGAGATTCATAAGCTCATAGAACTGTATGAAGAGTTTATAAAAGAGGAGGGATATCTGTGGCTACTCTCGGCGGAGGATACCTTTATGGAAGGTCTTATAAATTCTATAGACACATCTTACAAGGAAGAGGAAAATGCGGAAGTCCAGGCTCTATTTTGTATTGATGTAAGATCGGAACGGTTCAGGAGGAATCTGGAAAAGGTTGGTAACTATAAGACCTTCGGTATAGCGGGTTTTTTCGGAGTGCCCATAGCCTTTGTGGAATTGAGGAAAGGTCATGAGGAGTACCTTTGTCCTGTTTTAATAAAGCCAAGGAATGTGGTTATAGAGATAGACAAAGAGAGGAAGATGGAAGAGGGTGATTATAAGCACCTTTTCAAAGAAATATTGCACGATCTTAAGGAGAATGTTTTTACACCTTATATAACGGTTGAGGCTATAGGATTCCTTTTCGGATTTGATTTCATAGGTAAAACCTTCTTTCCCCTGGAGTACTCAAGGATTAGGGAGAGGATAACAGAATCTTATAAACCGACCGACATTCTTATAGACAAGCTTAGCAGGGAGGAGGTTGAGGAGGTTATTAACCATGTTTACAAAATCTCTTTAAAAAAGATAGTAAAGTATGAGCTTTCTTTGAAGGAAGAGGATATAAGTGAGGATCTCTTGGAGGAGATACTTAATGTATCTCTTGAAGGGGGAAGTTACAGTGACCGTCTTAAAGCTCATGGTGTTCATGAAGCAAGGCAAGAGGAGTTTTTCAAAAAATTGAGGGATGAGTACAGGGTTGAGAGGGGCTACAGAGAGCTTCTTATTGAAAGATTAAAAAATATAGGTTTTTCCGTTGAGGAACAGGCTACCCTTGTAGGAGGGGCATTGCAGTCCATAGGTCTTACGAGAAACTTTGCCAAGCTTGTCCTTGTTTTAGGTCACGGCAGTAAGTCTGATAACAACCCTTATGAATCAGCCCTTGACTGCGGCGCATGTGGTGGTGCTTCGGGCATTCATAATGCAAGGGTTTTCTGTAAGATGGCTAATAATCCCAAAGTAAGGGCATTGCTGAGGGAAAGGTTCGGTATAGATATACCAGAGGATACCTTCTTCCTGCCGGGTCTTCACAACACTACTACCGATGATGTGTACATTTATGATACGGAAATCCTACCCATAAAGTACAGTTTCTTACTTGAAAGGGTTAGGGAAGATCTATTTAAGGCAAAGCTTCTTACTTCCGAGGAGAGATATATTGAGCTATTTGATGATAAAGAGAAAAGTGATTATATGAGGATTAAGGAGATAGAAAAGAATGCCTACGATTGGTCCCAGGTAAGACCCGAGTGGGGTCTGTCGGGTAACTTTGCCATGGTTATAGGGAGAAGGGCATTAACAGAAAAGGCTAATCTCAGGGGCAAAGTTTTCCTTCACTCTTACGATTATCGCCTTGATAAAAAGGGATTTATTTTAGAGAACATACTGTCCGGACCCTTAATAGTTGCCCATTGGATAAATATGGAACACTATTTTTCAACTGTTGATAACGAGGTTTACGGTAGCGGTAGTAAGGTATATCACAATGTGGTAGGGAGAATAGGTGTAATGACAGGTAACTTCAGTGATCTTAGAACAGGCTTACCTTCCCAAACCGTATTGAAGGAAGGATTGCCCTTCCATGTTCCTATAAGGCTTATAGTGGTACTTGAAGCACCCTTTGAGTTAGCCACTTCCGTTATAAACAGAGTATATAAGGTGAGGGAGCTTTTGGAAAACGGTTGGATGAACTTCATTTTGTTTGATCCGGAAAGTGGGGAATTTTATATTTTCAGGGAAGGAAATTGGCATAAAACGGTTGAGGAGGTAGTACATGAAGGAGCTTAACCTTTACGATATGAAGAAGGTGGAGATAATTGTTAAAGGGGAGGATCTTAATTTTGTTATTGATCTACTTGAAAGGGCGGGTGTGAAGGGTTACACCTTGATTCACAATCTTTCCGGTAAGGGAAGTCATGGATTTCATGAGGGTCATCTTATGTTTAATGAGGAGGATGTGCTTGTAATGGTAATCTCCGTTATGCCAGACGAGAAGGTATCGGCTATTCTTGACGGTATAACACCTTTTCTTAACAAGCACTCCGGTGTTGTATTCATATCCGATGTTAAGGTTAGCAGGCTTGAGAAATTTAAAAAGTGATCATACATTGAGTACCTTGTTAAGCCTCAGTGCTTCCCTGTCTATATCCTTGTACTCTTGCGCCTTGTGAAAGTCTTCAATGTAGAATTTATCTTTCCTGAAGGCAACAAATCCCCTCTTCTCTCCCGATAGGAGGGCTTCCACCGCCACTTCGCCGAATTTCATTGCCATTATCCTGTCCGTATGAGTAGGTGAACCTCCCCTTTGTAGGTGTCCAAGTACGGTTGCCCTTATCTCTCCGTACTTCTCTCCTATTTCTGAAAGCAAAAAATCTTTCAGATCTTCCGCTTTTCCGTAACCTTCAGCCATTACTATAATGAAGTGCAGTTTGCCCATCTTCTTTGATCTTATAATCTCTTCGGGAATCCTTTCTATCGGGAATCTTTCCTCGGGTACCAAAATAAGTTCCGCACCTGTGGCAAGACCTGCCTCAACCGCTATAAATCCCCTGTTCCTTCCCATCACCTCAACGATGAATATTCTTTCATGGGAACTTGCTGTGTCCCTTATTTTGTCTATGGCGGATACCGCGTTTCTTAGGGCGGTATCGTATCCTATACAATAATCCGTACCTCCTATATCATTATCAATGGTACATGGTATGCCTATAACGGGTATATCCGTCTCCCTCTGAATAAGATCCGCTCCTTTAAAAGATCCTTCACCGCCGAGGATTATCAAGGCTTCAATACCCGCCTTTTCAAGATTTTTGTAAGCTATCTTTCTGAACTCCTTTTCAATAAACCGCGGTTCTCTACTGCTAAGAAGGAAGGTTCCGCCTATATGAAGTATTCCTCCCACATCCCTTGATGTAAGTTCACATATTTCGCCTTCAATAAGTCCTTTAAACCCCCTTTTTATTCCGAAAGCCCTGTTTCCGAGGGATATTATCCTTCTAACTATAGCCCTTATGCAGGGGTTCATACCTGGGGCATCACCGCCCGATGTTAGAATACCTATATTCATGATTTACAAAAGTATATTACCATACAGGGAAAAGCTTTATCTTCCCCTTTATATATCCCTTCTTTTCGGTGTATCCGTTCACTCCTTTTTGGATTTTGAATATATAACACCCTTCGTTCTTGTTGCACCCCTTTTTCTGTTTGATTTCAAGGAACTCGGTGTGATTAATGTTAAAAGGGGAATAGTGATAGGTACTATATTTTTGATATTTCCCCTCTTTATTCATCCTTCATATACGGACCTATACTTTATAGCAAATCATGTGGGAGTGGCGATGGCAGAAGAGATATTCTTTAGGGGATTCTTAATGAGGAAATATTCTAACCTTGCGGTTTCAATAATGTTTGTAATTCCCCATCTCATACTGATTCCCTCCATCGGTGCTGTCCTTACCTTTTTCCCTTCACTCTTTTTCGGTTTCCTTTACATAAGATTCAATTCCGTTATCCCCTCTATGTTTGCCCACTTTTCCGCCAATGTTTTCTATCTCGGCCTTTCCGAAAGGGTTGATTGGATAAGAAAGATATGGGAAATTGATATCAGTACAGTGCTTTGATCCCTACGGAATAGCTGTCATAGTAGTAATCAATACCGAAGTATTCAGCGAAGGTTTTACTTACCCCCGCATTTATGGTAAAGGCGGGTAATACATAATACTTGGCGTATATAGTGTATCTTCTCTTTTTTGTTGTAAAGGATGTATTGACACTGTAACCCCTGTTTTTAACCGCAAGCATCTGTTCCCCCGTCATAAAACCCATGCTGAGCATAACCTTTCTGAAGCGGGCTGATAGGTATACCTCCGTTGATAAAAGGTCATCCTTGGGTATAAACTCAAAATTTTCAAAGGGGTTTATATAATACACCGCGGTTTCAAAATAGATAATAGGTACTATGGATGTAGTGAACTTCCATTTGAACTTGGGCGAAAACTGGCTGACATTTAAAGAGAAAAACTTGTTCCTGTACATGGACAGGGATGTGTCAAAACCTATCAGGAATCTATCCTTTATGAGGGAGTATTCCGTTCCTGCGAATATTACTACTGTACCGTTAGTATATATACTGTCCGAAATTATATAATGAAGACCAGAGTAAAGATTGTAATTACTGTAATACTTTGAGTAAGAACTTGTTATATTCCACCTTTTATATTTTGTATATACATAGTAGCTTTCCGTATAATAGACAGCAAGATCAATACTGCTTCTGTTTTCTTTATTCAAAAATCTCAAGTTCGTGCCTGCAGAAAACCCTTCATATACCTGTTCATATACACTGTATTTAATACTGTAGGAATCAAAATCAATGCCTACCCTTATTTTTGGAAAAGCAGGTAGGAAAAAAATAAACAGAATCAGATAAATAAAGGGAAGGGGGCTGTGTATCCCCTCTTCCCTTTCGCATGCTTTTTCCACCTCTCGTTATCAATCGTGGTCATCCATGTCATCAAAGTCATCATCTATATCATCATCGTGATCGTCATCATGATCATCATCTAAGTCGTGATCGTCATCGGGATCATCGTGATCATCGTAAGGATCATCGTGTGATGAGGAGGAGTCAAGTGATTTAATGTCTCCGAGCCTCGGGAATCCGAAATCCTCAGGACTTGCTAAGGAAATGGATATGCCCACCAAGTTTAATATAAAAATAAACAGCAATAGAACACGACCCTTATGAGTCATTATTTAACCCCCTTTATATTCGGTGGTTATCGCATGCCTCCCATACCTCCCATACCCATACCCATACCTCCCATACCCATTCCGCCCATACCCATACCTCCCATACCGCCGAAGCCACCAAATCCAGGGGCAGGTCCGAATCCTCCCTGACCGCCGAAACCTCCTCCGAAACCTCCCATACCCATACCTCCCATACCCATACCCATACCTCCCATTCCCATACCTCCCATACCCATTCCTCCCATGCCCATGCCTGCCAATGCGGTTCCTCCTATTAATGAACCTGCTATTGTGATTGCAAGTATATATTTCTTCATGATACTCCACCTCCTTTAGGGTTTTGTCTTATTTATAACTTTATGGTATCACTTTTTCAATAACTTGTACTTATATCAGAATTAGTTTAAGGTGTAAACGGGCTTAACACTTTTTGTATATTTGCCTTATATCAATGTATGAGGATATACCCATGTTTTTCCACAGGAACTCAAGCATGATCATAAACAGTTTTGCTGTGGTCATAGCATCATCCAGAGCCCTGTGTACCTTTTTGTAAGTAATACCGAAGTGATCAGCAAGGTTATGTAAAGTATAATTTCCCAGTCCTGGGAATAAATTCCTTGCGAGCTGAAGTGTACATATATGGGGGATCTTTAACTTTTTACCCAAATATATCTTTGTATATTTGTCCAAGAATTTGAGGTCCTGCTTTACATTATGACCTACCACTATATTGGTGCCTATAAAGTCCATGAACTCCCCTATTACCTCATCTATGGTGGGTTGACCTATTACCATCGCATTAGTGATACCCGTTATCTCCGTAACCCTTCTCGGTAGAAAATAACCCGGATATATAAGCCTTGAATAGGTTTCGCTTATTATACCCCCCTCTACCCTTACAGCACCTATTTCAATAATATCCGCCTCTTCTATTGAAAACCCTGTGGTTTCAAGATCTATAACAACAAAACTGCCTTCGTAAAGGGGTTCATTCATGAGATTAATATACTCATCATTATACGTGGGGACAAGCTTGTAATATAATCTTTGGCATGGTATTTTTTTGGAAGAAGAGTGAAACGGAAAAGGAAGCGGAAAAGGGTAAAAGGGAGGCTATAATCCAGCTTATAAAAGAGGGAAAAAAAGATAAGGCTATAAAGATACTTGAGAGATTTAAAGATAGGGAGGAGCTTAGAAAACTACTTTTTGATCTATATCTTGAAAAAGGCAACTACGATAAAGCTAACAGATTATTGGAAGAGTTCGGGGAAGAGCTTGCCTCCGTGGAGGAGCGGGCTCTTGTTTATGATAAGGTGGGTAAAAATAAAGAGGCTGTGGACTTGTATTTAAGGACGGGGAAGTTTGAGCATATACTCAGGGCGGGTGAGATCCTTGAAGATAAAGGTATGGATGAGGAAGCCCTTAAGGTTTACGAAAGGGCTCTTAATATGGCTGATGTCTTTGCCCGTAGTGATGTGGAGGAAAGAATAGATAGAATAAGAAAAAAGCTCGGTCCTGAGGAGAAGAAAGAGAGTATTCTTGATAAATTCAGGAAAGGCTTAAGAAAAACGAGGGAAAAGGTTCAGCTGGGGTTATTGTTCGGAGGAAGGAGTCTTGATGAAGAACTTTTTGAGGAGATGGAAGAGATGTTTATTAAGGCGGACATAGGGGTTAAGATGTCCGTTAAGCTTGTGGAGTTTTTAAGGAAAGAATCATTAAAGAGGAAGCTTAAGACTTCCGATCAGCTTAAAGATATAGTAAAGGAAAAGCTGTTGGAGATACTTAAAGGTTGCGAATCAAACATAAGGCTTGGTAAAAATCCTCCTTCCGTTATACTGTTCTTGGGCGTTAACGGATCTGGAAAGACAACAACCATAGGTAAGCTCGCCTACCTTTATAGGACAAAAGGTAAGAGAGTTCTTTTGTGTGCAGCGGATACCTTCAGAGCTGCAGCTATTGAACAGCTGGAAGTATGGGCGGAGAGGAGCGGGGCGGATATTGTTAAAAAGGAAGAGGGCAGTGATCCCGCCTCAGTGGTATATGAAGGTTTGGAAAAGGCTAAGAAGGATAATTACGATATCGTTCTTGTTGATACTGCAGGCAGACTCCATACAAAGGAACCTCTTATTAATGAGCTGAGAAAGATTAAAAGGATAATCCAGAAATTGCTTCCCGAAGAGCCTTCCGAAACCCTACTTGTTATAGATGCTACCGCAGGTCAAAACGCCATATCCCAGGCGAAGATATTTAAAGAGGCGGTTGATGTCACGGGAATAGTGGTTACAAAGCTTGACGGGTCCGCTAAGGGCGGTGCTGTTATACCTATATGTAACGAGTTAAAGGTGCCTATAAAACTTGTGGGTGTGGGTGAGAAGATAGAGGATCTGCAACCATTTAATGCAGAATTTTTTGTCTCCGCCCTTCTTGATTGATCAATCCACGCCCGCGCTCAAGGATAATCTGTAAATATTGCCTCCCCTTGAAAGATTAAGACCGCCCTTAAAGGCGGATATTACTATAACATCCCCATCTTTTGTTTGAAGGATTGCCTGAACCGATTGTTCAAATTCTTCTACTTCTACCTTTTTAAAATAAACATTATCCCCTTCAATATTTCCGAAGTATATACTTCCCTTTTTAAAGAGGGGAAGGTCAAAAAGTTCACTTGCTTTGCTTCTTTCGTTTATACCTGCAAGTATTATATTGGTCTTTCCTACATTTACAACGCTGATGGGATTTGAAAAATAAAATGTTTCCGCTGTATCTTCATCTTCTCCGTATTTTATATAGTTGTATGAACTTCTTAAGTTCAGGCTTCCTGAGAATATTTTAACTCCTTCTTTGACAACATTGAAGACTCCGTCAGTACCAATAAAGCAAAGATAACTGTTATAGTAGAAGGCACCGTCTATGGGAAAATCTTTGAATTCCTTGAAGATGCCCGCTTCCCTTACTTCACCCTCTTCATAGACTACCCTGAAAGCCGATCCCCATTTGGGGAATTCAACCTTTTGTCCCACAAAGGTGTCTTCTGGTCTTGTTTTGCTGAGGACATTTATAAAGAAAGGAATATCCTTAACAATGAATACGGGTTCGTTTTCCACCATCTTTATCACATAAGATTTTGCCGTGTCTCCCTCTACCATATTAAGAAGTATGTAATCCTTATTATCCTTTTTGTTTATCCTCGCAACCCTTATATAGGCGGGGTATCCCGCAGGGAGGAAGATAGAGTCCCTTTTTACTATCTCCTTTTCGTGAATCTCAAATATTTCAATCCTGTCCTCAAAAAGTATAACAAGATAATCTTTTCCGTCGCCGTATATATCTCCTACATCCGCGGAAAGGGGTATGTCAGACAGGGTGCCTATAAGACTTGCCTTTGCGGAGACATTGGTTATCCTTAGATCCTTTTGTTTCTTAATTTCCTCTTCGGCAATCCTTTCTTCTTTAACCACCGCGGTCTTTACATAGGCGAGGGGAAAGCCGTTAAACTCAACACCGAAACCGTCTTTAAGTTCCCTGATAATATAAGGGCACATATTGTCCTTTCTAAGATGTGGTATCTGGACTCCCGCCTTGAAAAAGCCCTCATCACTTCCAGTAAAACATACACGGTCCGCTTCAAGCCTTATTTTGTCACCCTTTTTTGCCTCTCCTTCAATAAGTCTCGCATACGAGTACCCTTCGTGTACCTTTGTTACGACGATCCTACCCTTTATCTTGTATTTTATGCCTATAACATTACCCGTCCACGGATGTAATACCTTATCGCCCGCTTCAACAATATTAAATATCTCCCCTTCCCTTACCTTTTCCTCTCCCATGTCTATTATTACTTCATCCCCCGCCACCTCAACTATGTACCCTTCCCTTTTGAAAATATCTTTAAGGGATGCAAAGCTCAAACTTATAAGGAAAATAATAAGAATATTTATGAAAACTTTCATTTTTGAGAAACAACTACCTCCATACCCTCTATTACCTTGTCGGTTATCTCCTCCGTACCCACTTTTATACACCCCTCCTCAAATATATCAGGTGTTCTATATCCCTTTTCAAGTACATATTCTACAGCTTTCTCTATGGTTTCTGACGCCTCCGTTTCATTGAAAGAATACTTTAGCATCATACTTGCGGAGAGGATTGTAGCAAGTGGATTTGCTATTCCCTTACCCGCTATATCTGGGGCGGAGCCGTGAACGGGTTCGTAAAGGGCATATCTTTCACCTATGCTTGCGGAGGGTAACATGCCCAAACTTCCTACAACAACCCCAGCTTCATCGGAAAGTATGTCCCCGAATATATTTCCCGTCACTATGACATCAAAGGTGGAAGGTCTTCTTACAATCTGCATTGCGCAGTTGTCCACATAAAGGTGTTCAACTTCCACATCCGGAAAATTTTTCCTTTCCTCCTCAACCACATCCCTCCATAGTTTGCTGACTTCAAGTACATTGGACTTGTCAACGCTCGTTAATTTCTTTCTTCTCTTCCTTGCTATTTCAAAGGCAACCCTTACCACCCTCCTTATCTCATCCTCTTCATATCTCATCGTATTTATACCCACCCGCTTGTTACCTTCTTTATAAATGCCTCTCGGTTCTCCGTAGTATATACCGCTTGTAAGCTCCCTAACAACAATCATATCCGTACCTTTAACCACCTCTTCCCTCAAAGGCGATGCCTTTATTAAGGGATCAAAAACCTTTGCGGGTCTTAAATTTGCGAACAGATCAAGCTCCTTTCTTATTTTGAGCAATCCTTTTTCGGGTCTTTTATCCGTAGGAAGATCATCCCATTTGGGTCCTCCCACAGCCCCAAGTAGTACCGCATCCGAATTTTTACACAGCTCAAGGGTACTATCTGGGAGGGGATCACCGAACTTATCTATCGCTATCCCTCCGATGAATCCCTCTTTAAATTCAAAGTCTATGTTAAATATCTCGGATATTTTATTAAGAACCCTTAGGGTTGCTTCCACAATCTCGGGTCCTATACCGTCACCTTTAAGAACCGCTATCCTGTATACCATCGTCAGAACAGCACTCCCGCCTTTAAGTACAGACCCGAGATTGTTACATTAGAATCAACATTTTCACTTTCTATCTTTATGCTAAGGTTTTCATATTTGTAGCCCAAGGCTCCGTAAAGGAACATAAACTTACCCCTAAGCTCCGCCATAAGATCGGAATAGGTTGCACCCCCGAAGGTTATTATTTTAAAATCTCCGAACAGACCTACGGGTAATCCGGGGAAGTATCCGCCAGCAGATAGGTAGATCATGGGTATTGGGTATTTAAAGCTTGCGGTTTCCGTTTGACGTACTGCCCCCACTGTGCCTGTTACAGATCCCTTAAAATCAAATATTCTTCCCATAAGACCTAATTCAATATCAACTACAGGAACGGGGAGGTTCCAATATATACCTATATCCGTTCTGTTAACAGTGAAGGAGCTTTCTATATTACCACTAAAGTTCTGTCCTCCCCATCCTAAGCTTTGAAGATTTGTCGTACCTTTAAATGTGGCGGGCGTGTATTGAAAGTAGAGATTCGGCAGGATGGGAACTGGATGTTCAAACTTTATTTTCGCCATTATGTTATTGGAACTTCCGAGCTTTAATTGATCTTTAAGATCTACCTCTCCTCCTTGGTAGGAGGCTTTTCCTGAAATGCCCTGGAATACATAGCCGAGGGACACATCAATGTCAACCGCCGGAACAACATCCGCAAAGGAAAAACTTGCCGTTGTCAAAGCGGACAATATCAACTTCTTCATCTGTAACCTCCAGAAGGCATTATACAAAAATTATAAGATATTAGGCGTTATCAAAGGGAAGGAGGGGAGCCGTGGCGCGGAGGCTCCCTTATATTGATCAGCTTTCCTCTGAATATGTTTCTATCTTTCTCTCTATGCTTATGGCTTCGTCACTTGCATTTATTTTTACTTCAACCCTCCACCCGGTTTGCAAATTTGTTAAACAATCAATTCCGTAGGCATACTGACCAAGCTGAGGATAGTGTTCACACACTGTTGAATTTGTTACACTTATGGGATTTGAATAGGAATCAATGGTAAATGTATTGTTATTGGTATCTATGCTTTGTACCGTGCCTATCATTTCAATTGCGTTGGATGAGTAATTCTCCTCATCACCTTCACCTTCACATTGACCTTGACCCTTGAGTTCTATCTTTATGGCGGTAAGATTTGTATTTTGGGCGGGATCTTCCTTAACCTTGAATTCAGCACAATAGTTTGTTTGCAGTTGAGCTATACAGTTTGATGCTCCTATGTAATTTACATCGTTCACTTCGCACACAGTAGTATCCGTCAAGCTTACCGAATAGTTAGTATTTTTCCATGATGCTGTAACAGAGTTGTTTGCGGAATCAATATTTGTTATTGTCCCGTAGAATTCGTAATATGTGTCCTTAAGTTCCTTTTCCGATTTTGGTGTTATGGGTTTCATTGTTAATTTGATGATTTCCCAGGGCGTTTTGGTTGTATCAATCTCCATGTCCTTAAGAACGAAATCAACTATAAGTTTACCCATAGCGAAGGGGTTGACGGTTCCGTTAAAGTTGATGAAGCACTCCTGAGCATTTTGATCACAGTGAATGGTATTGGGCTTATTTTGATTGATGGACTGAGGGTTGAATATGGCGTTGTTTTGATTGCCCTGGTTGTCAACCACCGTTGCGGACTGGGATATCCTTACCTGCAGTCTGTTGTAGTTACCAGAGGGTACTGTGGAACTACCCACATAGTGCATTACACCGTTTAACTGGGTAAGATCAACATTTATACCCGTTGAGCTTTTGTAAAGTGAATGACATGTGTTAGTACCCGTATTACAGAGGCTTACCTCTTTGACATTCACCACTATTGAAGGGAAATCGGTTGCAGGAGCATCCGTTAAGTAAAGATCCACATTTTGCGGAGAAGAGGAAGTACCCCCGCATGAGTAGAAGTAAAGTGCCGATGTAAATAAGGCACCTCCTATTAATACTTTCCTTTTCATCTGTTTAACCTCCTTTTTCTTTTTCATATTATTTAGATAATTCCCGAGGACTTAGAAAGGAAGGTAATTTTCACATTTACTTAGGGAAAGGAACAGTTTTCTTGATCACTTGCAAATTCTGCCACTTCAACGGGGATGTATGTTGTTACCTTTGCGGTTTCTCCCGTATAGGGACTCTTTATGATGAATGTTATCTTAACATCATAAGCATATATGTATCCGTAGTTAGGCTGACCGTACCTAAGGTCGGATATGGGTTTTGATGACTTCTGGGACTGGGAGAATATTTCAACAGGAATGGAAACGCTTGCTGTTTGGGCGGTTATTGATACACCAAGCTTTCTACTTACAGAGGATAGGGGAGGAGCGGTTGTTTGGTTGGGAACGGTTGAGGATACGGGGAAATAGTCAATATTGACTTCATCAACAATAACGAGTGTACTTTCTGGATCAACAAGATTGGTTGATACGGGTGTTGCTTCAAGGGTTATGTTAACGACGGTCGGATCTATTGTTGCGGAATCACAAATTTTATCGTTGTTTGTATCACTCCATGTAGCCACATCTACATCCACGGTCGTTTCTTCAGGATAAACACTTATTTTCAAGCTGCTTATCATTGCTTCTTGGGATCCACAACCCATTATAAGTATGGTTGATAGAAGTAATCCGTAGAGAAACTTAGATCCCCTCATGGTCCTCTCCTTTTTGATATTGAATGATACCATATTTTAAATATAATTCAATTATGGGCCTCTTATATTCCCTTTCCGTTATGTCCTTTGTATTGCTGGTGTCTTTAACATTTTCCCTTATTGTGTTAACAAAAATTCCTCCCCGCATTTCTGTACCCATAATAAAGAAATCGGAGCCTGACGTTTATTCTTTAACCCTTAAGCTCAGAAATATATTTCCTCAGAAGGGGGAAATCGTCTCAAATATTTCGGGAGTTAGAGGTGGTGATCTGAAAGGTTATAAACTTCTTGCTACCTCAGTTGGATCTGTAAAGATGGCTCTGCTGAAGAAAGGTGGTGAGGTTTTTGTTGTTAGGGAAGGTGAAACGTTTAGAGGAGGTCTTGTTAAAAAGATAGAAAAGGATTTTGTTATCGTGGATATTAACGGAAGGGAGGAAATACTTAAATTCCCACGGGATGTTGGCGGGCAAGTTTCGGATGAAAAATTTGTATCAATTACGGAAAGACCACCTTCCGCAGGTGCGGTCATCTCACGAAGGGAGTTGGAAAAGCTGACCGCGGATCCAGGAATTATGTTCAATCAGGTAAGGCTCGTACCCTATGTAAAGAACGGCAGGACCGAAGGATTTGTATTTGAATGGATAAAACCCAACAGCTTGCTGGCTAAAGCGGGTTTGAGACCTGGCGATGTATTAATAGCTATTAACAATATGCAGATAACAAGCGGGGAGGACGCCTTCAGGATACTTCAGCTCCTCAGGAATGAAAATACCTTTAAGATATCAATATTAAGGAACGGCAAGCAGATGGACCTAACTGTAAGGGTTGAATGAATGTTTTTTACATACTTCCTTTAATCTTTTTGTATTTAGTTTCATGCACTTCACGAAGTGAGCTTACCGTAGCGGTGGGAGGCACTTCCGCGGAAGTAAGTTATTGGTACAAGCTTATAAAGAGATTTGAAGAGGAGGAAGGGATAGAGGTAAGGATTATAAGGCAGGCGTCGGATAGTGATCTGAGAAGACAGCATCTGATTCTTTCAATGATCTCGCATTTAGAAGACCCTGATGTCTTTTTCATGGATGTGGCTTGGGTGGGTCAGTTCATTTACTCCGGGTGGCTTGAACCTATAAATCTTGATACAAAACCATTCTTCAAGGGTAGTATTGAGGTTGCCTACAGGGAGGGGGAGCTTTACGCTGTACCCGTTAATATTGATTGCGGGCTTCTGTATTACAGGAGTGATCTCCTTGAGGAGTACGGATGCGATGTGCCTGAGACATGGGAGGAACTACTTGAATGCAGTTTAAAGGCTGTTGATGAGGATATTTACGGTTTTGTATGGCAGGGTGCCCAGTACGAGGGCCTCGTTTGTACCTTCTTGGAATTCTCTTATTCCGCTGGAGGAGATCTTGGAAATATCAATTCGGAAGAAAATTTGAAAGCTCTTACCTTTATGAGGGATATTATCCGCATACATAAAATATCACCCCCGGACACCTATGTGTCCATGAAAGAAGAAGAGGTGAGGCTCATATTTCAAAGGGGGTTAGCTCTCTTTGAGAGGAACTGGCCCTATGCCTACAAGCTTCACAAGGCTGAAAACTCTCCGGTTAAGGATAAGTTTGGTGTGGCACCCCTTCCCCGTTTTGAAGGCGGAAGGAGGGCTTCTTGTCTTGGCGGTTGGTATATAGGTCTTTCCCGCTTTTCCGACAGAAAGGAGGAAGGTAAAAAGCTGATAAGATTTATAACATCTTACGAGGTTCAGAAGGATCTGGTTGAGGGTTTGGGATGGAACTCTCCGAGAATTGATGTTATGGAAGAACTCGGGGAAAAATATGCCCACCTTAAGGTTGTGAGGGAGGCTTGTAACTATGCGGTTGCCCGTCCGCCTGTGCCTTACTATGCTCAAATATCTTACATTATTCAAAAGTATGTAAACGGTGTACTTGCGGGACTTATAAAGCCTGAGGAAGCCCTATCAAGGATGGATAAGGAGATAAGGGAGTTAAAGGAGTATTACGAGTGAGGATGTTCTATATTTTAAACCTTCCTGCCTTTATTACCGTAAGCCTTATAATACTTTTGCCTATATTAGGCACATTTGCAATAAGCCTTTTCCGTTTTGTTACCTTTTCGGA
This sequence comes from Aquificales bacterium, assembly GCA_027037055.1. GTDB lineage: Bacteria > Aquificota > Aquificia > Aquificales > Aquificaceae > WFWF01. The sequence continues at coordinate 20,965 of JALWBR010000040.1, forward strand.
ACCATCTTTCGTAGGTATAAGTAACTATCTAAGGCTATTTTCCGATGAAGTCTTTATAAATTCTGTCCTCTTTACCCTTAAGTTTGTCTTCTTTTCCGTTTCCGCTGAGATATTCCTGGGCATAGTGCTTGCCCTTCTCATAAACGAGAAGATACCCTTAAGGGGTCTTTTCCGGGGGATTGTACTGCTTCCTTGGGTTATTCCTTCAGTGGTAAGCGGTAGGGTTTGGGAAATTATGTTCAATTATTCCTACGGTTTTTTAAACTTTATTGCGGAGATTGTGGCAGATTTGAGGATAAACTGGCTGGGAACAGAGATTGGTGCCTTTTTATCCCTCGTTATAGCGGATGTGTGGAGAACGGTGCCTTTTGTCGCCCTTATAATCCTCGCGGGGCTACAATCAATACCGGATGAGATATACGATCAGTCAAAGATAGACGGTGCGGGTTCCTTAAGCCGTTTCTTTTTCGTTACCCTTCCCATGATAGATGTTTTTATATTAACCGCCCTTATATTCAGGACCATTGATGCCTTGAGGGTATTTGATATAGTCTTTGTATTAACGGGGGGCGGTCCTTCTGGCAGTACAACACCCCTTACCCTATATGCCTACAAATACTACTTATCGGGTGATTTCGGTTACGGATCCGCTGTTTCTGTAATCCTCTTCCTCTTAACCCTGCTTGTATCCATTTTCCTCTTCCGCGTAGTTGGGAGGAGGTGAGATATGAAAAGGTTTGTGCTTATTTCCGGATTGTGCCTTTTTACTATCTTCACCCTTTTACCCATAGTTCTTATGATTTTCCTTTCCTTCTCGGAGGATATGGATTTTTTTATCGGAGGGGATTTATCCTTAACATTTAGGAACTACAAGGATATTATATTTTCCGAGGAGGTTTCCTTTGGCGGATATATAATCAACAGCTTCATAGTTTCAAGCCTGTCCGCTTGTTTATCCCTTCTTCTCAGCATACCTTCCGCCTATGCCTTCAGCAGGTTTGCATCTCCCTTTTTGTCCCGCTTTATATTCCTTTTCCTTCTTATCACCATGTTCCCGCCCGTCAGCACAGTAGGGTTTTTATTTCAATTATTCTCCGCACTCGGTATTATCAACACCTACATCTCCCTTATAGTTACCCATACCGCTTGGAGCCTGCCTCTTGGTGTATGGGTAATGTATGCATATACGGAAAAGATACCCAAGGATATTGACAGATCCGCACTCATAGACGGTGCGGGTCTTTTCCGGACTGTGTTTTATATAATTCTACCCCTATCAAAGCCCGCCCTTGCTTCCGCATATATACTGCTTTTCCTTTACTCTTTCAACGAGTTCCTATTTGCCTATATGTTTACCGTAGATGAATCAACAAGGACCGT
>JALWBR010000041.1 GCA_027037055.1 Aquificales bacterium
TATTTCACATTTTTAAGGTTGCCTCAAGTCTTGATTCAATGGTTATAGGTGAACCTCAAATTGTGCATCAGTTTAAAGAGGCATTTTTTATGGCAAAGGAAATAGGTACTTCAGGGAAGATACTTAACCGCCTCTTTGAAAAGGCTCTTAAGGCCTCAAAGAGGATAAGAACGGAAACAAAAATAGCAAGGAATGCGGTATCGGTAAGCTATGTTTCAGTTGAGCTTGCAAAGAGGATATTCGGAGATTTAAGAAAGGCAAGGGTTCTCTTGGTAGGTGCGGGGGAGATGGGTGAACTTGCTGCAAACTATCTTAAAAGGATAGGGGCAAATCTTCTTATAACTAACAGAACTTATGAAAGGGCTATGAAACTTGCTCAGAAGCTTGAAGGCAGTGCACTGCGATTTGAAGATATGGAAGACTATATCTCGGATATGGATATCATTATAGTTTCAACAGGTGCACAAAACTATGTTATTACGGAAAAGCTGATAAGAAAAGCTATGAAGAAAAGAGATTACAAGCCCATGTTTATAATAGATATATCCGTACCGCGTAATGTTGAACCCTCCGTAGGAAAGATAGACGAGGTTTTCCTGTACAACATTGATGATTTGAGGGAAATAGTTGAAATGAATATGAAGGACAGATTGAAGGAGGCAAGCAAGGGGGAAATACTTCTATGGGATGAGGTTAAAAAATTCTTTGAATGGGTGGAATCCCTCAAGGTAGAACCCTTAGTTCTTGAGCTTAAAAGAAGGCTTGCACCGGTGGAAAAAAGGGAACCTTATGTAAGAAAAATAGTCCACAGAGCCATTAAGGAGATGAAGAGAAATCCCGATATTGCGGGCACAATATACAAAATTCTTGTAGAGGAGGTAGAAGATGTCAACGGAAGAAAAGAACTATCCTATGTCCATAGCGGAGTTAATGGAGTTGGAAGCTGAATACGCAATAAGGGCTTACATCCTTATAAAGGCTGATCCCAAGGAGATACCTTCTATAATGCTTGCCCTTTCCACCTTTGACGGTGTTAGAACCGCTGATGTTGTTACCGGTCCTTACGATATCATAGTGTTTGCGGAATTACCGAATCAGGATGAACTCGGTAAGCTTGTTATAAATAAAATACATTCCCTTGAAGGAGTTAAAGAAGCTTTAACATGTGTGGTTGTGAGGATCTAAAAGGGTATCCGAGAATTATTGAGGAGAAGGACAGGACAGTAATAATTTACTCCGATAAAGAAGCGGTTAATAAGGAGAAGGATGAGGGTGTTCTTATTTATTACTCATCAAGCGGAGAGGTTGTTAAAATAGTAATTCCAAAGGATGACGAGTACATTACTATCAACCTCTGAATATTTGCTTGTTAGGGGAGGAGCAACCCTCAGGGGTGAAGTGGAAATATCGGGATCAAAAAACGCGAGTCTTCCCATACTTATAGCCACATTACTTTCCGAGGAGAGATCAGCCGTATTAGGTGCTCCCGACCTTTTAGATATAAAAAACACTATTGAGCTTCTGGAGAATATGGGCGCGGAAATAACAAGGGAGGGTAACAGAATAGATGTCAATCCTGAAAGGATAACAAACTGTAAAGCGTCGGATGAAAATGTCAGAAAAATGAGGGCATCGGTTCTCGCCATGGGTCCCCTTCTTGTAAGGTGCGGAGAGGCAGTGGTAGCCATGCCCGGCGGATGTTCAATAGGATTGAGACCCATAGATCAACATCTGAAATTTTTTCAAACCGCAGGTGTTGATGTTAATGTAAAACATGGCTATATATACCTTAAATGGAAAGAAAGAAAATCCGTTAACTTCACTTTTGACCTAATAACCGTAACAGGTACGGAGAATGCGCTTATGTTCCTCAGCAGTGTTAATAAGGAGAGTGTATTAAATAACATAGCCTTGGAACCGGAAGTTATGGATCTTATTGAGGTTTTAAGAAAAATGGGTGCGGAGATAGAAGTAGAAGGAAGGAGGGCGATAATTAGGGGAAGGGAAGAACTATCTGGGTTTGTGCATAGAGTGATACCTGACAGGATAGAGGCGGGTACATTTATGGTGGGAGCCTATCTCACAGGGGGTGATATCACATTAAAAAATGTAATAAAGGATCATCTAACATCAATAACTGAAGCACTTCAGGAGGCGGGGGCTGTTGTTGAAGAAGCGGGTGTTAATAAACTAAGGGTATATGGAGGGGGACCGATAAAACCTTTAAACATAGAAACGAGGGAATATCCGGGTTTTCCCACAGATATGCAGGCTCAGTTTATGGTCCTGCTCTCATTGGCGGAGGGAGTATCGGTTATAAAGGAAAACATATTTGAAAACAGATTTCAGCATGTTATGGAACTAAAAAGAATGGGAGCGGATATAAGCGTTAAAGGAAACACCGCAATTATAAGGGGGGTTAGAAACCTTACCGGTGCTGAAGTCTTTTCAACAGATCTGAGAGCCTCCGCAGCCCTTGTTATAGCGGGTGTCGTCGCTGAGGGTGAAACAACCGTAAGAGATATATATCACCTGGATAGGGGATACGAAAATTTTGATAAAAAATTGGCAAAATTGGGAGCCTCCGTTCAGAGGCTCCCCTAACCTTAAGATATTGCTATTTTCTTTTCCTTGGCGGATTCCGCCTTGGGAATTCTTATCTCCAGAACACCATCCTTGTACTCCGCCTTTGCCTCATCCACCTTTACATCTGTGGGTAGGGGTATGTACCTTTCAAATTTACCGTAGAATCTTTCAATCCTGTGAACAGCTTCTGTCTTTTCTTCCTTTTCTTCTTTCTTCTCACCTTTTATATGTACAGCGTTATCCTTGATTGATACTTCAATATCTTCCTTCTTGACACCGGGAACTTCAGCTTTGATAACGAGCTCCGAATCCGTTTCATAGACATCAACCACGGGGGCGAATATCTTTTCACTTTCAAGGGTCGGAACTTCTTCAAACAACCTCTCAAATTCCTTCCTTATCCTTTCCAATTCCGCAAAAGGGTTCCAGATGCTTATTGATCTCCTCATGTTGCTCACCTCCTTCGGTTGATTTTATAACATCTTATATAAAAAATTTTAGTCTAATATTGTCAAATGTCAAGATCCATGCGAAGATTAAACTTTGTTATAAAATATTAGGATAGTTAAGGCGGCGTAGCTCAGCTGGCCAGAGCGGGGATCTCATAAGTCCCAGGTCGGAGGTTCAAGTCCTCCCGCCGCCATTTGCTATAATAAAGCCAGATGTACGGGCTTATTCAAAAGCATAAAAAAATTGCCGTATTTATAATAGCCATTGCATCCCTATCCTTTCTGTTATGGATGTTCTCCGCAGCGGATATAAGGGATATAGCTGGTGGAAGTAAGGCATGTATAGCCACGGTTAACGGTGAATGTGTAACCCTGAGGGAGTTCAGGATAGAGGCTCTAAGATCTCCCGTACCTATTCAAACAAGGGAGGACAGGATTAGGATAGCAGAGACTCTTGTGGTAAGAGAACTTTTGTATCAGAAAGCAAAAAGCATAGGTCTTTATACATCGGACAGAGAAATAGCGGAGGTTATAAGAGAAGATCCAGCCTTTAAGGAGAACGGCGATTTTAGTGTAAGAAAATATAAGGAGTTACTTGCATCCCTTAACATACTTCCAGAAGAGTACGAAGCCTATCTCAGGAAGATTTTGACTGTAAATAAGCTTATTGATCTCATAGGCAACGGAGTGTATATAACCTCCGAAGAAAAGGAACTTTATAAAAGGCTGAACTATACGAAGATAGACGGAGAAGCGTACATAGTTGACAGGAGTCAGGTAAGAGCAGTGTTTTCCCCTTCAGAGGAGGAGATAAGAAAATTCTATGAAGAAAATAAAGATATGTTTGTGGAAGAAGAAAGTCGCTCAATAAAGTTGTGGGAAACAAAGGATAAGGAGAAGGCTGTAAGTATATATGAGGAGGTTAAATCTGGAAGGGAACCGGAAGGTTTCTCCCTTATAAGGGAAGGCGAAATTGAAAAACTGCCAGAAAAATTAAGGAAAAGGTTGGAGCGCAAAGATTACACCTATGATCTAAGAAGGATAGGAGACACTTATTACATTGTAAAGGTTATAAGGGAGAAAGGTAAGCGTATAAAACCCCTTGAGGAGGTCAGGGAGAGGATAATAGAAGAACTTATTGCAGAAAGAGAAGAAGAGTTAATGAATCAAAGGGCGAAGGAAATAAAAAACAAACTTTTGAAAGGTATAAAGGTCGGTGCACCTTCCCTTAAACTAAGGGATACACCAGTAAACCAGATAAGGCTTATTTTCGGTGTTGATACGGTTGATCTTATACACATTTTTGATTCAAACACAAAGGTAATAGGTCCCCTCAGTACCGGAAACGGTTACCTCATTCTAAAGCTTGAGGGTAAACAGTTCAGAGAGCCTTCGCAAACCGATTTAGAAAAATTGGAAGGTGAGCTCTTCACCATAAAAAGGTCTGCCCTTTTAGATTTTCTTATTAAATCCATGCAGAAAAAAGCCGATATTGAATTCAACATGGAGTTTCTCAGGTGAACGGATAAAATATATAGCCATGGAAAAGATTGAAGAGAAGGCAATAAACGCTATCAGATTCTTGAGTGTTGATCAAGTTGAAAAGGCAAAATCAGGACATCCTGGCATGCCCCTCGGCGCTTCCCACATTGTGTTCCTCATCTTTGACAAATTTCTTAAATTCAATCCCAAGAATCCAAAGTGGATAGATAGGGACAGATTCGTTTTATCCGCAGGTCATGCGTCCGCCATGCTTTACGCCACCCTGTACATGTTCGGCTATGATATAACCCTTGATGATCTTAAGAATTTCAGACAGCTGAACAGTATAACACCGGGACATCCAGAAAGCTTCATGACACCAGGCGTTGAGGCAACAACAGGTCCCCTCGGACAAGGGTTTACCAACGCGGTGGGTATGGCAATAGCGGAAAGATTCCTTGCTGAGAGATACAACAGGGATGGTTTTAACATAATAGATCACCACACCTATGTTCTCTGCTCCGACGGTGATTTAATGGAAGGTATATCCTACGAAGCGGGAGCTATAGCGGGTCATCTCGGCTTGGGTAAACTCATAGTTATATGGGATAACAATCATGTCTCAATAGACGGTCCCACTTCCCTTGCCTGGAGTGAAGATGTACTTAAAAGATTTGAAGCTCTCGGATGGCATGTTCAACATGTTGAAGATGGCTATGATCTTGAGAAGATAGAAGAAGCCATAAAAAGGGCTAAGGAAGTAAAGGATAAACCTTCCTTCATATCGGTCAGAACCCATCTGGGCTACGGAAGTCCTAAGCAGGATGATGCATCTGTACACGGAGCTCCCTTAGGCGAGGAGGGTGTCAAGAAAACAAGGGAAAATCTTAACTGGCCCTATGAACCTTTTTTTGTGCCTGAAGAGGTGCTCGCCTATACGAGGAGACATGTGGAGGAAGGCAGGCGTAAAGAGGAAGAGTGGATAAAAATGTTTGAGGAATACAGGAAAAAATTTCCCGAACTGGCGGAGGAATTGGAAAAAGCCTTTAATGGGGATTGGGGCGGAGAGTGGGAAAAACACCTGCCTGTGTTTGAAGATGGAATGCCCACAAGAAAGGCTTCAGGTATAGTGCTTAATTCAATTGCAAAACATATACCACTTATGATTGGTGGCTCCGCGGACCTATCCGAATCCAACAATACTTATCTCAAAGGCTTAGGGGATATGTCCAAAGAGAATCCTTCAGGCAGAAATATACACTACGGGGTGAGAGAACATGCTATGGGATCAATAATGAACGGTATGGCTTATCACGGAGGTATCCTGCCTTACGGGGGAACGTTCTTAGTCTTCTCCGATTATATGAGACCTTCTATAAGGATGGCAAGTCTTTCAAAACTGCATGTTATATATGTGTTTACCCACGATTCCATAGGTCTCGGAGAGGACGGACCTACCCATCAACCCGTTGAACAGCTTTCTTCCCTGAGACTGATACCTAACCTTTGGGTATTAAGGCCTGCTGATCCCAACGAGGTAAGTATCGCTTACAAGGTTGCTATAAAAAGGAAGGACGGTCCCGTTGCAATTGTTCTTTCAAGACAAAAGCTTCCTTTGATAGACAGAAACAAATATGCCCATTATTCTTTGGCTGAAAAGGGCGCTTACATAATAGCGGATGCGGATAATCCGGATGTTATCATCTTTGCGTCGGGTTCTGAGGTGGATCCTTCCCTTAAGGCAAAGGAGATACTTGAAGAAAAAGGTATAAGGGTTAGGGTAGTTAATGTTTTTTCCTATGAGTTGTTTGAATTGCAGGAAGAATCCTACAAAAGTTCTGTACTATCAAATGATGTAAAAAGAAGGGTTGCTGTTGAGGCGGGTAAGGGACTTACATGGTACAGATTTACGGGAGAGGACGGGCTTATTATCTCCCTTGAGACCTTCGGTAAATCCGCGCCGGGAGGTCAGCTGATGGACCACTTCGGTTTTACTCCGGAAAAGATAGCGGAAAGGATAATAAAAAAGTGGTTCTGATAAAGGAGGTTCTTAATGAAGATCCTTGTGGTTGATGACTCTTCCTTTTCAAGAAAAATGATAATAAAGGCAATACCGGAGGAGATAAAGTCTCAAAGTGAGATATATGAAGCGGAGAACGGAAAGGAAGCGGTAGAAAAATATGAGGAGATTAATCCAGATTTGGTTTTTCTTGATCTTACAATGCCCGTTATGGACGGTTTTGAAGCCCTCTATCACATTAGGAGTAGGCATCCGGATGCTTTGGTGATAATCATATCCGCGGATATCCAACAGCAGGCGGTAAGGGAGGTGATGGAACTCGGAGCAAGGGCCTTCGTAAAGAAACCTATATCACCCGAGAAGATGAAGGAGATATTTGAAAAATTTGTGAAAAATTAGAAAGATGGATGTGATGATGCTTAATCACGAGGAGAAGGATGTCTTGCAAGAGATGGTAAATATCTCCTTCGGAAGTGCAACTGCAATTATAGCGGATATGATGAATGCCTTTGCAAAACTTGCTGTCCCTTCCGTTGAGATAATAGATGCAAAGGATATATTTGACATAATACTTGAGAAAATAGATAGAACGGAAAAGTACTTTCTCGTCACCCAGATGTATATGGGGGATTTTGAGGGTGAAACCGTATTTTTAATTGATTATGATTCCGCTTATAACCTTGCGAGCAAATTTGACAGTATTGTGATGGATGAAAATGTTTCCGATATAACCCTTGAACTTACAAATATACTTACCTCCTCCTTCATAAGGAGTTTTGCAGAACTTATGGGTGTAAAGGTAAGATTTTCACCTCCATCCATAGAGCTTATATCCGTTGACGGCATTCTTAAACAGCACGATTTTTCAAATAACTACAGTAAGGTTATAGTAATAAGCACCCTTTTGGAATTTGAAAAGGAAAACATAAAAGGATTCTTATTTATCCTTATGAAGGAGGATTCCTTTAAGCTTTTAAAGGAAAAGATAAATTCCATGCTGGAGTAGGGGATGGATGGAAAGGACTTTAAAGACTGCTATATATTAGACCTACTTGATCTCGGCATAGCAATAGTTGACGAGAATCTAAAAATATATTTTTGGAACTCATGGCTTGAGACCCATACTAAGATCTCAAAGGAAGAGGCGGAAGGTAAAAGGCTGGATGAATTATTTCCCGATATTGACAAAGAATCCTTGATGAGGAAAATAAAAACCGCCTTTGCCCTCAAAAGCACCACTTTTCTGTTAGCTTCCGTAAAGGGTTATCTTCTTAAAATACCACTCAAAAAAGTAACAAACCCCATATACAAATTTATGCAGCAGGATGTTTCCATATTTCCCCTATCCCCCGAGGAGGGACTCGCCCTTATAGTTATACATGATCAGACCCCCGTGCAGGAAGCCCAGTATAAGCTAAGAAAGAAGATAGATGAAATAAACTCTTTAAAGGCGGAGTTAGAGAGGTATGTAAAAAAGATAGAACAGCTTTCCATAACAGATTCTCTGACAAAGATATACAACAGAAGTAAATTTGAAAGCTCCCTTGATTACGAAATAGAAAGGGCAAGAAGATACGGAAATCCCCTTTCACTTATAATCTTTGATATTGACCATTTCAAAAGTATTAACGACACTTACGGACACCTTATAGGTGACAGCGTTCTTACGGAGATAGCCAATCTTGTTAAGAACAATATAAGATCAACCGACATATTTGCACGGTGGGGAGGAGAAGAATTTGTTATTTTGGCTCCCAATATAAACAAGGAGCAGGCTAAGATACTTGCGGAAAAGATAAGAAAGTTGATAGCACACCACAGATTTAAATATGTGGATCATGTTACCGTTAGTCTTGGTGTTACCGAGTTCCTTCCCACAGATAATAAAGAAAGCTTCATAAAAAGGGCTGATGAAGCCCTTTATCTTGCAAAAAGAAAGGGCAGAAACAGGGTTGAAGTCAAATAGCTCAAACCCGCATTATTTCTTCTTCTTTTCTTCCCGCTATTTCATTTATCTCCTGAATATACTTATCAGTAAGCTTCTGTAATCTTTCCAGTAATCTCTTTTTTTCATCTTCAGAAATACCTTCAAGGTCCTCAATCTTTTCTTTTGCCCTCTTCCTCACATTTCTTACCGCAACCCTTGCTTCTTCCGCCAATTTGCTTAGATATCTTACAAGTTCCCTCCTTCTTTCCTCAGTTAGTGGAGGAAGGTTTATTCTTATGGTGTTACCCTGAGTGTTTGGATTCAAATTCAGCTGTTCCATTATAGCCTTTTCTATGGCGGATATTGCATTGTTGTCCCACACCTGGATCATTATCTGACTGTGTTCGGGTACCGTTATGGATGCAACCTGCTTTATGGGAACCTTTGACCCGTAGTATTCAATTTTAACATCCTCCACAAGTGCGGATGATGCCCTGCCCGTTCTTAAGCCTGTAACTTCATTCTTAAAGTATGAAACACTCTTTTTCATATCCTGTTCCGCTTCCCTGAGTACCTCCTCCATCATGTAATCTTATTTTACCACTTTCCACTTCTTTTCCTCTTCATCCCATACCATTAACTTTCCGTCTTCCATCCTCACAATATTACCCCTGTTCAGTAAGTTAAGGATTTTTAATGCATTTATCATCTCAAGGAATACACGCATTACATCTCCGTTCGCCTTCTTTATATTTCTAAAAATAAGAAAAAGCATTATGAACATAAAAAGAAAAAGTGAAGCAAAGATAACAGTACCCGCTATGAGAAAGTTTTTCCAATCTTGCGGTATAGAAAAATTAGCGGAATCCTTTTTAACCTTTATCTCCTTAAGTTCCCTCCTTATATCCTCAACGGCCTTCTTTAATTCTTTAACATCGTCGTTTGTAGAATGAACAACCTGCTCGGGAGTTCTTGTTGTTTCCTTTTTCGGTTTTGGGAAAACAACATACTTTTCATTTATGTCGCATATCTTTATATAGGCATCCGGGAACTTCCTCTTTATAAAGGGCAGTATCGCCTGGAGTTCGCTCCTTACATTGGTAGCACCAACCCTCAGCAGATATATGTTGCCTTTTTTCTCTATCCTTGCATGTTCAAACTTTTTTACATGCTCATAATAGCCCTTCAAAACCTCAAAGTTTGTATTTGCCGCTACCTGAATACAGTATTCTGCGAAGGAAAAACCTGCGACAAGAAGGATTATAAGAAACAGCATAATTTAATATTCTACAGGATTTGATCAAGCCCTAAGACCCCTTGATACCCTTGATTGGATGAGATCAAAGGACTGGATCAGTCGTGTGTAAACTTCATGAGCCCTTGATGTTTCTATAATATTTATCATTTCCTTTACGGGATCCACATTTGAACCCTCCACAAATCCCTGCCACAATCTGTAATTAGCCCTTCCCACAGGATTCCCCGTGAACATACCCCTACCTACCTTTACCGGATTGTCAAGAACAACCACAGCCAATCTACCCACAATCTCACCGTTGCTGTAAATATACCCTTCCTTATCAATATTAAAATCTTCTCCGACTCCAATATATCTTCCGTCCTCCGTAAGCACCCTGTATCCCAAATCGTTAACAAGATAGCCGTCTCTGTCAACCTTAAAGTTCCCCTTCCTTGTATAAAAAAGATTTGTTCCATCTGTAACCGTAAAAAATCCCTCTCCCTCTATTGCAATGTCCAGCTTATTATTTGTTTGAATAAGGGGACCCTGGGACATATCCGTATTTATACTTCTTACCAGAGGATAAACAAAATTGTTGGAAGGATTTTCGGGAGACAGGTTATTCACCCTTACGCCGTTATCAACATACCATGCACCTGCAACCAAAAGATCCTTTTTAAACCCGTAAGTATCCGCATTGGAAAGATTTGCGGTTGTAACTCCGAGTTTCCTTTCCTGAAGGAGCATTCCCGAGGCGAGCAGATATACGGGTTGATAGTCCAAAGCCATGTTGTATGGTTAAATCGGTCTTTCCCTTCTTGATTTTAAGGTTATACTTTATAGAAGGCGGAGGGAAGGAGGAAATTTTTTCCTCTTGAAACTCCGCATATTTCCCATTTTATGAGCATGGGAATCGGGAGGTGATGACATGGGCGTATTTTTAGCTTTCCTTATCCTCACTGCGGTAGCCCTTTCCTTTTCGGTACCTGCAAATCCCTTCCCCTCGGAGATAGTTCAACCCGACGGTACAAGGATAGTGGTTTTTCTCAGGGGTGATGAATACTTCCACTGGACCGAAACGGAAGAGGGTTATCCCGTTGTAAAGGACGAGATAAGCGGATGGTGGTATTATGCAACCTTCGCCAAGGGAAAACTTGTCAAGACAGACTTTATTGCGGGGAAGGTTGATCCATCATCTGTCGGTATAAAGGAGGTTGATAGGGGATGGGTAAAAGCTTTTGTTTCCGCTTCAAAGCCAAAAATTCAATATTCCCCACCCCCGTTACCCCACAATCAGAACATCCTTGTTATACTCGTTGATTTTGACGATATGAACGGCACTTCCGCGGGCTCGGACTTTAACGGAAAATTCTTCGGTACGGGCAAGACCGTAAAGGATTTCTATTCAAAAATGTCAAACGGTCAGTTTACTATTGTTCCCGCGTCCGAATCTTCTGGCACAGCAGATGACGGTATAGTCGGGTGGATAAGGATAGGAACAAGCCATCCGAATTGTGAGCAGTACGCTACAATATCCGATCAGATGAACTGCTACCACAACAGCATAGTAAAGCCAGCAATAAACGGTGCGGACGCCTTCGTAAACTTTGCGAGCTTTGACACAAACAGTAATGGCAGGATAGAACCTTCCGAGCTCTCCGTAGTTATAGTGGTTGCGGGTTATGAGGCATCAATGCAGGATTGCAGTAATAACTACCCTAATTATTTGACTTGGGGGCACATGTCCAAGGTTGTGAACAATCCACCGGTTGTTGACGGTGTTACTGTTGAGTATTATTCCGCCTTCGGAGAAACTCACTGTAAAGGCACTTCAACGAGGATAGCTTCCATAGGTATTATGGTTCACGAGCTCGGTCACCTTATGTTCAATCTTCCGGATCTCTACGATACGGACGGATCCTCAAAGGGGATAGGTGTTCTCGGCGTTATGGGATCGGGATCGTGGGGTCGGATATCCAACACTGAGTGGCCTGGAGATACTCCCATCTCCATGTGTGCATGGACGAGGGCTTATGTAGGTTTTATGACACCTACCCAATATTCAAACAATGCAAATCAGCAAGGGATAAATGTTTATGAATATAACGGATCCAACGCAAATATAATAAGGGTGAACACAAATCTTGCGGATGAGTACTTCCTGATTACCTACAGGAGTACGACCGCAGGCACTTACGACGAGGCGCTGAAAGCCTTCGGGATAACCAACGGCGGTGTAGCTATATGGCATATAGATGAATCCTTGTGGCCCACTTGCAATACGGACAACTCGTGTAATAGAAATGAAAACAGAAAGATGGTTGACTTTGAAGAGGCGGACGGAAGCCAAGATCTTGATTTGGGACAGCATATAATGAGCGATGCGGATTTCTTTTCGGATTCCGGCACTAACGCCTTCAATGTAAATACGAATCCCGACAGTAAACTTAACGACGGAAGTGACAGCGGTGTTAGTATCAGCGTGGTCAGTTTCTCTCCTGGCTATTATGTTATTGATCTTGTCGCGGGTAGCGGTGGTGTACCCGCTATCTCCCTATCTCCCTTATCCGTAGATTTCGGTGAAGTTAGTGTGGGTTCCTCTTCATCCGCGGGGGTAACTATATCCAACACAGGAACCGCAAACCTGTCGGTTAATTCCGTATCCCTCTCCGGTACTGACAGCGGTGAGTTTTCCGTGGATTTAAACGGCGGATCAAACCCTTGCGGTAGCGCACCCTTCGTTATAAGGATAGGTTCTTCTTGCACCATAACCGTAATTGTCTCACCTACAAAGGAAGGACAGCTGAGTGCAACTCTTACAGTCCAATCAAACGATCCTAACAACGGTACGGTTAATATATCCCTTTCCGCAACCGGGAAGGTTCAATCTACGGGAGGGACTGGGGGCGGTACTTCAGGAGGAGGCACTTCAGGGGGAGGAACATCGGGCGGTGGTGGAAAGAAAGGTGACTGTACTACTACGAACACAGCCATTCCCCTATTACTTATAGGTTTACTTATATTATTAAGATCCCGAAAGGGAATTTTTACCCTTATAATTCTCCTTTCCTTTTCTGGTGGGTATTCAAAGCACATAACCCTTGAATGTTTTGCCAATGACGGTAACCAAAATGCGGGTCCTAATACTAAGACCGTCACCACCATAAACGGCAGTACAACATGCAGTGCGGTTCCTATTAGCAAGGACAACATATATGCGGACGCATACGGTAACAGCTCCCTGAAATTCAGAAGACTGAAACCGAAGGTTGCAGGTGATAGATGTCAGACCGGTGTTTTCTCCCAGAGTCCTTCCTATGTAAAGGCGGAGGCAACCGGAACGGTTATATTACTCGGGCTACCGCCCTATAAGATTTCAGTAGATGAAAAGCTGTGGTTAAAGATATACGGAAGGCTTGAGATATTTACAACGGATCCGAATAATAAGGCGAGGATAGAGGGATGTGTGAACGGTACGGATAAAATAGTAGAGTTTACTCAAATCCAACAATTTGCAAGCATAACACCCTCAGTAATTTCGGGTTCTGCGGAGCTGACACAAGGGGGATTGACTACCGCCAAAGATCTTTCTCAGGGATGGACTGATACGAACAACTTTCTTTGCAATGGTGATCAAAGCCTTCTGGGTATTTACACGGGCAAAGAGATTAACAAAAAAATAGAAATTCAACTTAATGATGTATATCCGAGAAGGATAGCAAGGGTGGATATGTGTGTCAAGATTTCGGGGTTTGCAAGGGATCTTGCTTCAAGGGCGGATTTCAAGGATAACAACTATATTGTCGGATTATTCGTTTACGATCCGGACCAGAACAATCAAAACAACCAACAGCAGGGTCAAAATCCGCCTCCGAGGGGCAAGAATAAACCTTTCATAGGGGTTGCCCCTCTGGATAAGCCCTACCTCATCATACTACCCGGTGTAAATATGCCTCAGGATACGAAGTTTTCAACAAACATGACGGATCATCCCGTTTTTCAGATCAACACCTTTGCGGTTAACAGTGATATCAACATATCAAGGATGAGTGTTACCATATCAAACAATTTTGATTCAATTAAAAAGGGATCACT
Source organism: Aquificales bacterium (assembly GCA_027037055.1). Taxonomy (GTDB): domain Bacteria; phylum Aquificota; class Aquificia; order Aquificales; family Aquificaceae; genus WFWF01. Next base: position 13,800 of record JALWBR010000041.1, read on the forward strand.
GTACCTTGATGAAGACGGTGACGGAAAGGTATCCTCTAAGGATACCTTGTTATCAACAGCGAATCCGGATCAGGCGGGCAAGCTTGTGTTCACAATGAATGTTACAGTTCCCCGTGATCAGGAAAAGAATTTCCTTTTACTCATTGATACAAGCAGTAAGCAAACAGATAAGGATATTCAGTTCAGCATACTTGCAAACAGTGATGTTGAATTAACAACCCAGGATGCAATAACAATCGGTGCACCCGTATATGGAGCGGTGTTGTATGTATCTCAGGGAGGATCTTCAAAGAAGGGATGTGCATCCATAGGATACTACTCCTTCCTTTCGGTCCTCTTACCTTTAACCGTTTCAATTTATTTCAGGAGAAGGAGATAATCAAAGCCCCCTCAAGGGGGCTTCCTCCAACATTTTCTTTTTCTTCAGATCTTCAATCTTTTCGCCGAGGATTCTCCCTCCCTTAAATTTTTCCTTCAGCTCCGCTATTTCCTCTTCAGAGAGCTTTATGAACCTCAATCTTTCAAGGTAGAACCGTATCCTTTGGCTTACATCATCATCGGTCATCAGAACAAGAAGAATACCCGTGTGATAAGGACGGAGGAGGGAATAAAGTTCGTAACTGTCTTTAGCTTCTTTTATTTTATTTTTTATACTATTCCCCTCTTTATAGAATATAGAAAAGCTTTTCCTGACCCACGAGGGTGCGGACATGTCTTTAAGGATATTTTCCGCCACAGTATAATCAACACCTCTAAGTATAAGGAATATATAAAGCCAGAAGAAATCAAATTTCTCCGCGGGAAATTCAATGGAAAACCAGTCTATAACCCTTTTCAGTTTTAGAAAACTCTCTTCTATTTTTTCATCCCATCTGAAACCTTTAAATATATGCTCAAGTATCCTGTATTTTCTGTAAAGTCTGAAGATAGCAATTATGTTGTCTTCCTTAAGTGCTAACTTCAATTCATTAAGTATTCTGCCGACGGGCGCCTCTTCAAGCATGCCCATATTAACAGCCTGTTTAAGTAGTCTCTCCGTACTTTTTGAAAGTTTAAAATCAAACCTGCCCGCAAATCTCAATGCCCTCAGTATCCTAACCGGGTCCTCTATGAAGGAAACGGGATGAAGTATCCTTATTATTCTGTCTTTAAGATCCCTTAAGCCACCGAAGAAGTCTATCAAATTACCGAAATCATCCTCGTTTACGGATATTGCCATTGCATTTATGGTGAAGTCCCTTCTTACGAGATCATTTTTAAGGGAGGCCCATTCAACCTTGGGATAGGAACCAGGATGGGGATAGGTTTCCCTGCGGGCTGTTGCAAACTCTACCTTTATATTGTCCACCTTAAGATGTGCTGTGCCGAACTCCTTAAACGGATGACAACTTATTCCCCTTTTTTCGGCAAATTCCTCCGCAACTTCAATAGCGTTGCCTTCAACAACTATGTCAAGATCCCAAATATCCCTACCCAAAAGTATATCCCTTACAACACCCCCCACTATATAAGCCTTGTATCCCCTTGAGTTTGCTATCCTCCCTATCTCCACCGCCACATCTTTTACCTTCTCCGGTATTGATATATGCTTGGTTGTCGCCTTCAGGTTTAAAACATCCCTCCTTATATGGTGTAGTATGTCCAATCTTGTAATAACTCCAACAACGGTACCTTCTTTTATCACTGGTATGAGCTTCTGACCGTACTTAAGGATTATATCCTCCGCTTCCCAAACAGGGTCATCGGGATCAAGATACCTGAAATCTGAATTCATAAAGTCTGAGATGGGGGAGTCGGGGTACAGCTTTACAACCCTTAAAAGTGTCTTCTTTGATATTATCCCTACAACATTTCCGTCCCTGTCAACAACAGGGGCGTTGGCAAATCCCCTTTCCGAAAGCTCCGCCAGGGCGTCCTTTACGGATAGAAACTCCGAAAGAATAAAGGGCGGAGAGGTCATTATATCCTTTACCCTGAGGTCGGGGGGTATCTCCCCCTTAAGATATTCAACTATGTAGGTTTTAATCCTTTCTGCATAAACATTCTCAAGTTTTACCGAACCCGCCTCCTTATGCCCCCCTCCCCCGAATCCTTCAAGGATCTTACCCACATCAATATCCTTATCCCTTGACCTTCCGAATATGTAGGTTTTGGTCCCCGCCTCAATAATTACAAAGAATGCATCCGCCTCCTTTAACTCCTTAACCTCATATAAAAGGGAATTTATATCGGGTTGGTACTCCTCAACCCTTGCGGTTGCGATAGCTATCCTCTTGGAATCAAGATAAACGGTTTCAACGGAAGATATTATTTTGGAAACTATGTCTATCTGTTCCTTGGTGTAGGATTCAGTAAGATATTTCCTTATAATGTATAAATCCGCACCCTTCTCCAGAAGCCATGCACACGCCCTAAGGTCTCTTCCTGTGGTACCTTCGTATGTGAATCCCCCCGTATCTTCGTATATGCCCATGGCTATAAGGGATGCTTCCTCCGGTGTTAAGGAAACTTTCCTCTTCATTAATTCTTCCACAAGAAGGGTTGTGGCGGATCCTACCTCTTCAACCCTTCCCTCATCGTATTTAAAATCTGGTTTATGGTGATCATAAAGAATTATTTTTCTTATCTTTGCCTTTTTTATATTATCGGGAAGCCTGTCAAGTGATCCCACATCCGCAACAAGCAGATCTATGCAGGAAGGTATCTCCTCACATATTTTAAAGAGGTGCTTGAAATCTTTAAAAACGAGACTTGCCCTCCTTGAAAGGTATGTGGGTTTAAGAAGTTCGCTGTCTTCATAAATCTTTTGCATTGCATAGGCTGATGATAGGCTATCAAGGTCCGCTCCTTCGGAAAGTACTATGAGCTTTTTGCAATCCATTAAATATTTAGTATCATAATTTTGTGAGCAGAGAACATATATTTTTCTACTTTTTCATAGGTCTTATTATCTTCTTCCTTATAGTTGCCTTGCTTACACTGTCACCCTTTATAATTCCGATCCTTTGGGCGATCATATTTTCCATAATCCTTTATCCCGTTTACAACTATTTAACCTCAAAATTAAAATCAAAAAGCATATCCGCCTTTATAGTAACAGGTATAGTTCTTCTTATAATAGTTATACCTTTCAGCATCATCATACTGCTTACATCCCAGCAGGTTATTGATCTCGGTAAAAGGATTGCGGTTTACATGGAATCTCACAGCCAAGAGGAGATAATCCTCTCACTTAAAAACATACCCTTTGTGGGGAATTATGTAACCGAGGATCTTATAAACAGGATCAATCAATATATACAGAGACAGGAAATAAGGGAATCCTTCATGAAGGGGGTGAATGAGGTAACCAAGATTGCGGGAGAAAAGATAAGGGTAATGATAATGGCTGTGGGAATGACAGCATTTAAGGTGTTGGTTTTCCTTCTTACCCTTTACTTCCTCCTTAGGGATGGTCCTAAATTCCTACATTACATTGAAAGGGCTGTTCCCATGGAGAGGGAAGATCTCGTTGATGTGCTCGGAATAATATACAGAACGGTTTTGGCTGTGGTTTACGGCGCTATAGGTACCGCAATAATTCAGGCAATAATAGCCTTTATAGGCTACAGTATAGCGGGACTTGAATATGCCCTCTTATGGGCTGTCATGACCTTTGTTACAGCTTTCATACCTCCCTTCGGAGCTTCGTTAACATGGTTCCCCCTTGCCCTTTACACCTTTTTTGATAAAGGAACGGTATGGGGATTATTCCTTTTCTTATGGGGTATGTTACTGGTTTCATCCATTGATAACTTCGTAAGACCCCTGATAATAAAGAAGGGTGTTGAAATACCTTACATAGTTTTGTTCTTCTCAACCATAGGGGGTCTTATAAAGTTCGGATTTATAGGCCTTTTCTTAGGACCCATTATATTCACCACCCTCTTTACCCTGTTTAAAATCTATGAGAGGAGAATATTGGGAAATTCGGAAAGAAATGCTTAAGGAATTTCTCATATCCCTATTTCACAGCCTGCTGTGGTCAGCCATCTTTCTTGCTCTGGTACCTTACACAATTGTAAAGATTTTTAATGTAAACAGGACAGAAAACATATACAAGGAGTTCACCGGATTTTTACTTATATTCTTAGGTTCATTTATATGCTTAAAGGCAATGTACGATCTTGCAAAAGAAAGGGCTACAACAACCTTTCTTAAAAGATCAAAAAGGCTTGTAAAAAGGGGAATATACGGAAGGGTGAGGAACCCCATATATGTTGGTGTTCTTATAATACTGGCGGGTGTATTTCTTCTTTATCCTTCAGTAGCTACATTCATTTATATAATCCTGATGTTTACGGGTTTACATATATGGCTCGTAAAGGTGGAAGAACCTCTGTTAAGAAGGGAATTCGGCAAAGAGTTTGAAGAGTATAAAAGGGATGTGCCAAGGTGGTTTTGCAAGCTCAAGAGATCTTCCTAAATATTCTTGCTCCTATATCCTTCCTGTAGTGCATACCTTCAAAGCTTATCTTACTTATGGCATTGTAAACCTTTTCCCTTGCTTCACCGAATGTATTACCCAAACCGCAAACATTTAAAACCCTTCCCCCAGCGGTTACCACCTTCCCTTCTTTTATATCCGTTCCTGCGTGAAAGACAACTATATCCTTTTCTTCCTTCAAATCTTCTAAGCCTTCTATTACCTTACCCTTCTCGTAGGGACCCGGGTAGCCCTTTGAAGCAATCACAACATCAACCGCCCACCTGTCATCTACCTCAACATTAACATCCTTCCCCTCATAAAAATTGAGGAGAACTTCAAGAAAATCACCTTTAAGTCTCATAAGTATGGGTTGGGCTTCCGGATCACCGAGTCTTACATTGTATTCCAAAACCTTTGGACCCTCCCGTGTAATCATAAGACCAACATATAAAAATCCCCTGTAATATATACCTTCCTTCGTTAAACCCCTCAGTGTCCTTTCAACAATCTCTTCCTTTATTCTTTTCTCCGTCTCTTCATCTATAACAGGTGTGGGCGAGTAGGCACCCATACCCCCCGTATTTGGTCCCTTGTCTCCATCAAGAAGTCTCTTATGATCCTGAGAGGTGGGTAAAGGTATATACCTTTCACCGTCAACCATAACTATATAAGAGGCCTCTTCACCCTCAAGCTTTTCTTCAATAACAACCTTATTACCCGATTCGCCAAACACCTTTTCTATCATTATCCTTTTTATAGACTCTTCCGCTTCTTTAACCGAATTACAAACGCTCACTCCTTTACCCGCAGCCAATCCGTCCGCTTTAACCACAATATTTCCGTCGGTTGATCTTATATAACTCAAAGCATCTTCAGGATTATCAAACACTTTGTACTTTGCGGTGGGTACTCCGTACTTCTTCATGAATTCCTTGGCAAAGGCTTTGCTACCTTCCAGCATTGCACCCTTTCTTGAAGGGCCGAACAATCTAAGGCCTGCACTTCCGAATACATCCCCAATACCCTTAACGAGGGGGGATTCGGGACCTACAATTGTGAAATCTATACCTTCCTTTAAAGCAAAATCCTTTAAATCCTCAATATTATCCGGTGATATATCAACCCTTTCCGCAATCTCCCATATACCCGCATTACCCTTTGCACAGTATATCTTATCTACATATTTACTTTGGGCTATCTTCCAGACTATGGCGTGTTCCCTGCCTCCGTTACCTACAACAAGTATTTTCACAGTTCCAATATTATCCAATACCTTTATTCTTTTTTCAATTTCTCATATAATCTTAGCAATGCTTACCGTTGTGGTTGATTACGGAATGGGCAATTTAAGGAGCGTTTATAAAGCCCTTTTGCATGTAGGGTTTAAAAATGTAGAGGTATCATCGGATAAAAATCTTATAGATAAGGCTGACATTATAGTCTTCCCGGGGGTAGGTGCCTTTAAGGATGCGATGAGGAATATTAAGGAATCCCGTATAATTGATTCCCTCTTTGAGGGCATAAAGAGGGAAAAGCCCTTTCTCGGAATATGTTTGGGTCTTCAGCTTCTCTTTGAGAAAAGCTATGAGTTCGGCGAGGAAGAGGGTCTCGGGGTTTTTAAGGGTGAGGTGAAATTGCTTCCGCGCGGTGTGAAGATACCCCACATGGGATGGAATCAGGTCTGGATAAAAAAGGAAGGTGGACTGTTTAAGGGAATTAAGGACGGCAGTTATTTTTATTTTGTTCACTCTTACAGGGTTATACCTGAGGAAGAGGGTATAGTAGCCTCAACGACGGATTACGGTGAATACTTCGTTTCCGCTGTGGAAAAAGACAATATATGGGCTGTACAGTTTCATCCGGAAAAAAGCCAAAGGTTAGGACTTAAAATACTTGAAAACTTCAAGGAATTTTCAAATGGCTGAGCTTTGTATAGCCCTTGATACGGATAAAGAAAGGGCAAAGGAAATAATAGAAGAGCTGAAGGGATTGAACTTAGTTTTCAAGGTAGGACCTTACCTTTACTTTTCAAGCAGGGGTGAGATAGTTGACAGAATAAAGGACTGCGGGTTCAAGCTGTTTATTGACTTTAAGTTTCATGATATACCAAATACGGTTAGATTGGCTATAAGATCCGTTGAGGAGATGGGTGCGGACATAACAACGGTTCACATACTTGGGGGAAAACATATGATAGAGGAAGCCCTTAAAGAAAGAAAGAAAACTAAGATAATAGGTGTTACACTTCTGACTTCCCAGGATGAAGACTTCCTCAAAAGTATGGGTATAAACAGTAGTGTAAGAGATTATGTTCTCAAACTTGCAAATACGGGTATATCCCTCGGCTTAGACGGTGTGGTATGTTCGGGAAGGGAAATAGGCTATTTGAAGGAAAATATTAAAAAACCGTTTATAACGGTTGTGCCTGGTATAAGCTATGGTGAAGTTGCGGGAGGAGATCAGAGGAGAACAGTAAGTATTGAAGAGGCAAAAGAGAAAGGGGCGGACATAATAGTGATGGGAAGGAGCTTGATAAACAGAAGGAATCTAAGAAAGGAAGTTATGAGGATTCTTGGGATTCTTGAGCCTTGAGGGCTTTGTTAAGGAGTGTGGTTACCCTTGAAACCCTTCTTGCAGCTTCCCTCTTATGAATAACACCTTTTGATGCTGTATGTTGAATTATGCTTACAACTTCCGGAAGAAATTTCTTAGCCTCTTCCAAGTTTCCACTTTCCACCATCTTTCTGAATTTCTTTATATATGTTCTCATCCTTGATAGATGATACCTGTTCCTCAATCTCCTCTTTGCATCCCTTCTCATACGCTTTGCTGCTTGCCTCGTGTTAGGCATCCCGTAACCTCCGTTATAAGAGTAGCTATTAATTATAACATTTCGGAAGGAAGGAGTGTAAGGTGAAAAAATTTTTGGTTATAATGGGAAAGGTATGAGAGAAATAGGGGATGAAAATTTTTATAAAGAAGCCATAGATTCGGAAACTCCTGCCCTTATCTTTATATCCAAAGAAGATGCGCCTGGTCATAAGGAGCTTGTTTTTATCCTTGAGGAGTTGGAGAAGGAATACGGCGGTTGTGTAAATTTTTACTACATGGATGCATCAAAGAATACAACACCAGAGGATTTCGGCATATATACATTCCCCGCAATTGTATATTTCAGGGAAACTATGGAAGTTGACAGGCATATATATATACCGTCAAAGGAAGACATTGCCTCTGTCCTTAAAAGACTCTGCAATAGGGGTTAGGATGAGGATACTTTGGGCGCCGTGGAGAAGCGAGTACATTGAAAACATAGGTAAATCAAATGAGTGCTTCTTATGTGAAGCCTATAAACAGCCACAGGAAAGGTTGAGGGATTACCTTGTACTGTA
>JALWBR010000042.1 GCA_027037055.1 Aquificales bacterium
CAATATCAAGAATATCTTCAAAGTACTTACCTTTTATCCATGCGGATGCTATTTTCATGTTTTCTTGAGCGGATCTGACTATTTCCGTAATCTGGTTGAATATGTTGTCGCTTGTGAGAAGTTTCATCCCCAAACCTCCTTGCACTTGGGTGGCGAAACCTTGGTTAATCTATAATTACATTTTAGTAAAATGCTATCGCTTTTTCTTTTCTCCTACTGGCTGTTGTATAAAAATATTTTGGAGTCTATAAGCTTTGTAGCTTGAGAAGGATCTGTTATATAGATTTACTATAATTTGGCATAAAATATAAGCTATGTTTGCGCTAAAATGGGAGGGAGAAAATATATTAGCCCTCTCTCCTGAAGGAAAGGAAGTTGATTACTTCCCAGTATTCGCTGAGGAGCTTACTATCTTAGGTTTAAACAAATACCTCAAATTCCCTCAGGATACCAAAGCTCCCCTTTTATGGGGCAGAGATATAAACCAGTTTGTTGAATATTACAAAGACGGCGAAATTGTGGCTAAGGTAAGAAAAGGAGCCTTATATAAAAACCACACAATAGAATATGTCCGTGAGGGGACAGAACTTAATCCAATAGATATAAAAAAACTCTGTGAAGTGAACTATAAATACATGAATGACCTTATTAATGAAGCTCTTGACTATATATACCTTGAGAAGAAAAGGCTCGGTAGGGAGGGATATGCTGTCACAGTTTCCTACAGCGGAGGGAAGGATTCTCAAGTTGTGCTTGACTTAGTTCTTCAGGTAATTCCTTATGAGGAGCTTTATGTGGTTTTCACTGATACAAAAATGGAACTTCCTGAAACCTACTATATGGTAGATTGGACAGAAAAGTATTATAGGCAAATCTATCTTTCTTTTAAAATACACAGGGTAGGTTCAGTTTTTGATACTGCAGAGCTCTGGGAGATCTTTGGACCCCCGAGCAGGATAAAGCGCTGGTGCTGTAGTGTTTATAAGATAGCTCCTCAAATAAAGTTTTTTGAACGAATAGGTTCTGATAGTTTCTACAAAACGATACTTGTCTTTGAAGGGACGAGGGCAGAAGAAAGCGCTCGGCGTAGTTGTTATGAGAGAACTTCTCCAAGAGAAAAGACTTTTAGAGAAATTAATTTGAAGCCTATTTTTAGATGGAACACCTTTGAGGTATTCCTGTATCACTTTTATAAAGGGCTTGAAATAAACCCTCTCTATAGGAAAGGTTTGAGGAGGGTAGGCTGTAGTGTATGTCCCTTTGCGAGCAACTGGTCTGAATACATAATCCAGAAAGAGCATCCCGAGCATGCTAAAAAGTTCCTTTCCGTCCTTGAAAATTACGCAAGGAGGATGGGAGTATCTACTGAGAGCGAAATGAAAGAGTACATATCCTCGGGTGCGTGGAAGGCAAGAGCTGGCGGGCTCGGGCTTGAAAGCAATGTATGGGTTGAAGTAATGAGGAACGGCTCAGAATTAAAAGCGGTAATAGACAACGGCAGGGAGAGTATTACGGAGTGGATGAAGACAGTGGGAAACGTTCATATTCTAAAAGACGAAAAGGACCACACCTCGGGGGAGCTCCGTGTAGGCTCTGCTGTCATTCACTTTGATATAAAGAAGGAGGGAAACAGACACACTGTCCATTTCGGGAATGTGGATCCTCACCCCGCGATATACAGAAAACTGGAAAATGTCCTTTACAAAAGCGCCTACTGTTTACACTGCACAGGTTGCGAGGTTGAGTGTCCCTACCATGCAGTGATTACTTATCCAAGGGTGGTTGTCAACTCCCTCAGATGCACACATTGCGGTAACTGTCTTGAGTTCATAGAAAGGGGGTGTTATGTGGCGGAGTCAGATAGAATAGTCTTGGGAGGAAGTTCAAATAGGGAGGCAAAAATGAAGGTCAATAGGTATTTTACATTCGGGCTTCGCAAACCTTGGCTGGAGAGTTTCTTAGAGAGGGGTTCAGAGTGGTTTACCAACAACACCCTTGGTCCAGATCAGAAAAAGGCTATGTATAACTATCTATATGATACGGAGCTAACAGACAAGGAAAAAAACTTAACCGAACTCTTTGAAATACTCACTAAGCTCTTCTATAAGGACCCAAACACGGTATGGCAGGTGGTATGGGTGAACTTATGTATAAACTCTGACCTGTTCAGATGGTATGTTCAGGAAATACCTTGGAACAAAAGCTGGACTAAAGAAGAGCTTGTAGCTCTTTTGGAGGAAAAAGGAGCCAAAAATAGAACCGCAAAGAATTCCGTAAATGCTCTTGCAAATACCTTTGAGAATTCTCCCCTTGGAAACTGGTTTGGGAAAAAGAAAAACAAAAAAACTTTCTACAAAGCAGGGACAAACGAAATTAGCCTCTGGGCTCTGGGATATGCACTCTATAGACTCAAAGAACTTAAAGACTGGAAGGGAACAAGCGTCAGAGAAATCTATAGTCTCAAGAACGCAGGACCCTACGTTTGGTTTGGTATATCAAAAGACAGCTTCGTTAAAAAGCTCATGTCCCTAAAAGACCGTAAACTTATATCTGCAGATATAGTTGCAGACCTTGACAATATACACTTTCACGATGTTAGTCCACTTGATGTGCTTAAGGTAGCACTTAATGAGTAATTTGGATAGATATAGAACTTTTGGGTTGCGTGAAGTCTGGCTGGAAGGTTTCCTTGAAGGGCTTGATGTCTGGCTTAAAGATAACACGCCAGGTCCTGAGCAACTAAAGGCTTTCAAAAGATACATGAAAGATGCTGAGCTTCTTGATGACGAGGGAAGCCCAACCGCTCTGGCTCGTGAAATGTCAGAGTTATATACGAAAGACAGACATGCTGTCTGGCAGATAGTTTGGCTTAAGCTATTTCTGAACTCACCCCTTTTTAACTTCTACTGCTTGGAGGTTCCTTGGAAAGGCATCTGGACGAAAGAAGAGCTTGTATCCTTGATAAAAGAGAGAGGCTATGCGGAACGCACTGCAAGGAATGCAGTAAATGCTCTTGTGAATACATTTGAGAACTCACCCCTCGGAGAATGGTTTGGAAGAAAATTAGAAAAGCGTAAATACCTAAAGGAGAGTCTCAGCACCCTTAACTCCCCTGCCCTGAGATACGCCCTCGACAAGCTGGGAGAAGAGGCGGAGCTGTTTGAGAGTGTGTTCAGAATGAACAATCAAGACTTTCACTATAATATGATGAGGACTAAAATATAATTGTTAGTGATGAAACATAAGGATTTAATAGAGGTAAGGAGGGATTACAGACCGGTTTTCACCTTAGGGCAGGAGGAGAGTGAACTTACGTGGAAATCTTTCATACCTCATGCAAACTTCCTTGAGCTCTTGCAGAAAGTAATCAACATAGTAGGCGGGAAGGATAAGAGAACAGCTCTGTGGTTACAGGGCTCTTACGGCGTTGGGAAGAGCCATGCATGTAGTGTGATTGCTCACCTGCTTTCTGATTCGCTGGAAGAAATCAAAGACTATGTAGAAAAGGATATACAAAATCCCCAAATTGTGGGGCTTATTAAAAGCCTGAGAGAAAGAAAAATGTTCATCCCTGTTTATATAATAGGAACCGGAGATGTACCAGCTCTGGAATACATGAGCTTTTATATAAAAAGCCACATAAAGAAGAGGTTGGTGGAATTAGGATTTAACACACCTATACCTCAAACAGAAGTGGAGCTTTTAATAGACCAAGTTAATAAAGAAGATGAAAGCCAAATCCTTGAGAAATTTCCAGAATACAGTTCAAAATCGGCTTTACTGGAAGACCTAAAAAAGAATCCGCCTGATGATATAGCCCTGAGAAAAACTTACGACTATTTTGCGAAGAAGGGCATTCACATATCAAAAGACCTCAAGGGTTGGCTACAAGAGGTTAACAGTATAATCCGAGAGAACGGATACTATGGGATACTTCTGATATGGGACGAGTTTACCCAGGTTTTGGATACGGGACTGAATTATCTGGAAAAGCTTCAGAATTTACTGGCTGAAAATCCAAATCTGTATCTCATTGTGGTTAGCCATCGGATGGCTGATTTTTACAAAGAGCAGTTCGGTGAGACCTACCGCAAGGTTGCAGACCGCTTCGTCCACCATAAGCTTGAACTTGCGGAAACTACCGTCTTCCACATACTGAGGAGAGCCATAGATAGAAAAAATGGCTGGGAGGAGGCCCGAAATGCAAAGTTTGCAAGCCTGTCACATTTAATTGACCACATAACAAAGCTCTTTGAAACCCAAAAACCCAAGGCAGAAGACATACGTGACCTCTACCCGTTGCATCCCTATACAATACTCCTCGCCACTCATGTAGCTGAGAAGTTTTTCTCCTCAGGAAGGAGCATATTCGGTTACCTTTTTGAAGAAAACGGAGCACTTAAAAGACTAATGGAAAAGGATGTGGAGGAGGAGCCCTTCCTTACAGTAGATACACTGTGGGACTACTTCTCTAACCAGATAAGGGAGAGGGACTACGGAGATTTTGCCCGAGATGTGGTAAACCACTACACTAATCATGAAAGCAAAATAAGGGAGCTGGGAGAAGATTATATCAAGGTATTTAAAGCCTTAATGATACTAAACCTTCTTTATAAGTTTACGGATTATCCACAAAGTTACCTGCACCCGACCGAAGAAAACGTTAAGATAGCATACACTGGAACTACTTTAGAAAATAAAGTTGGTAGCATCTTAGAAAATATACATAAGGAAAGCATTCTCCAAAAGAGTCCTGATGGAAAGTATCTGGTTCTTTCCACATCGTTACCAGAAGAAGAGCTTAAGGGTGAGGAAATAAGGTTAAAACAAGAATTTAAAGAAGCCTATAAAGTCATAGGTACTTATGCTAAAGAAAAGATGAAAGAAATTCTGTTGAAAGACTTTTATAGAGAGGCGGATATATTAATTCTCGGTCCTGATGAATCATACAGATATAAAGTAAAGCCAAGCCATAGAATTCAAATGGTTATCGGCTTTCCCAAAACACCTGGGGAGAAGGAAGAGTACCGGGAGAAGTTTAAAAAAGCTTCAGAAGAATTTCCCTATGCTGTATTCATAGTTTGGGGTGATGAACTTAGGGAAGATAAACTATCAGAGTGGATTAAGTGGAAAGCAAGAGAAAAAATAGCAAATAGCCACAGATTAATTGAAGAGAAAAACTACGCCGAAGGAATGGCGAACAAGATCTTAGAAGATTTCCTGAATAGAGATGTTCATCTGTATTTATTCTTCAGAAATAATGAAGAGAGGGTTTCAAAGCGGAGTATTCCATATTATCTTAAAAAATATTCTAAGGAAATATTCAACAAGGGACCTGATGTTTTGGACATTGAAAATAAAAATCTGTGGGACAAAGCTGGAAAAACTTTGCTGTCAAAACTGGTAGCCTCTCAAAGGTCTGATGAACTGAGAGGGTATATATCAAGAGGACCAGAAAAAGACTTACAGCAAGCGTTATACGACGTGGACAGAAAAGAAATTTTTCTTGAAGATTTATCCCTAAATCCTAAAGCTGACCCAAGCCATCCGATAGTGAATCTATCAAGGGAATTAGAAGACAAATTTAAGGAAAAACAAAGGTTGAAAGTTGAAGATTTAAAATTCCTGAGACAGCCTCCTTATGGGCTCTACAACAATAAGATAAGTGTCTTTATGCTCGCAACCGCTTTCAAACCTTTTCAAAATAAATTGCACAGAGTAGGGGTTGGTAGAGCATCTATTAAGGATTTAGAAGACTTTGCACGGGCTATCTTAGAAGAGAAAAGGAGCGATATAGAGCTTCGCTACGGAAGCGAAATTGAAGACAAACTTGCTGACTTTCTTAAGGATATCTTCAGTAATCTGGTTAATTTCAAGGAGGAAGATAAAGATCTCATAAGAGTTAGAAACACGATAAGGAATGAAATAAAGGATATAGGTATTCCCATATGGTCATTAGCCCATCTTGATGATAAGGTCTTAGGTGATTTTTGTTCCGATACAGAATTCCTAAAAGAAGTAATAAGAGAAATAGCAAAGTTTATCGCAAGCTCTGATACAGAATTTAAAGATGACTATATTTTGACCATAACTGATAATATTGATAAACTTAAAAACTCCCTAAAACATTTATGCAGCAAGGAAAATCTTATAAAAGGAAGGCGGCTTTTCATAGAAAGGAAAATAGGGCAAAGGAAAATTAGTAAGGAGGAATTAGGAAAAAAACTAAAGGAAAAGCTGTCTCAGAATGCTACCTTTTGGGATGAGAGCCAAGTTTCAAGCATTGTAGATGGATTAATAGAAGAGTTGGAGCGAGAAATTCAAAAGGAGCCTATTGAGAAACCAGATGGGAAAGATAAAGTAGGTGGAGCTGAACATACTGGTACAGATACTATGCCAGCTGGAGAACCTGACCTGAGATATATCTTACAAAACCTTGGACGTTTCGAACTTGTAAACTTAATAATAGATATTACTAAAGAATATCAAGAAATAGAAGGTTTTATCCTAAGCTGGTTGAAGAATAGAGATTATGTATAAAGTTGTAGATAGTTTAAATTCCTTCCGGAGAGAGTTTGAAAATGAACTCAACAATCCATATAACAGCACTTTGGGAGTGCGAATACTACTTTTTGATAGTTTTCAGGCTCTTAGAGACACAGAAAGCGAACTTTCTCGCCTCGGAGAAAAAATAGCGTATTTAGAGGACCATGTTCCGCATGGAAAGAACTGGATGTCCTTAAATGACCTTAAAAAAACAATAGAAAGATTAATCAAAGAAAAAGGTGTGAGTTATCTCTTCTCGTTAGACAATTTGCTTCGTTTCTACAGCACTGATGAATTAAATGTCTTCTTATCAAATATCCTCAGAACCAGAACATACAAAGGTTACGCTGTCCTATTATTGGCTGGCTTAAAGGAAAGGATAAAAGAAATAAGGGAATCTTACAGAGGTCAGATTTACGAAATTCAATCTGCTGGGGATAAGGTGAATATGTTTGTATTTAATCCAGAAATCAAAATTAAGCAGAAATGTATAGAAAATTTAAAGGAATTCTTAGGATGCTGGAAGAAGGAGGGAGTAAATTTTTATATAAAACATAGAGTGGTATATGAAAACCGCAAAAAAGCTTTTCCGGATACAGCGGTTGACGTTATTGAAATCAATAACTACGTTGACATTCTAAAAAAGATTGTGGATTTCAAAGATGATATCTATTTCACTGATAGTGAATTTGAAAAGAAATTTGCTAACGAACTTTTAGAAAACGAAACTAGAATAAACTCCTTCAGGGATATGTTTCCATCTATAAATAATCTTACCAAATTTGCAGAAGCTTTCTTAAGAGAGGAAAAACAATTTAAACGCAACTTGTTACTGAATTTTGCTTATAATCATCTTTCAAATTACAAGAACTTACTTGATGAAAATAAACTGAGGTTTTTAATCAAGGTATACAGAGAGCTTGAAGATAAAGAAGAAAAACAAAAGATTTTGTCTCTTGCCGTAAAATTAGATTCCGCTTTTGAAAACCTTATCTGTGAGGAGCTTGGAGCTGTAAAAAAGGAGAATATAATTGGAATTTTGAAATGTGAAAAGAAAGAATTGTTAAACTTACTGAAGCGAGATGAGATTTCCTTTGAAGAGCTAAAATCTTATTCAGAGGACTTTTCAGCGTATCTTTACACACCAAAACCGCCAAATCT
Source organism: Aquificales bacterium (assembly GCA_027037055.1). GTDB lineage: Bacteria > Aquificota > Aquificia > Aquificales > Aquificaceae > WFWF01. Next base: position 7,708 of record JALWBR010000042.1, read on the forward strand.
GAAAGATAATCAAGACTGGATTTTGGAATATATAGATTTATATAAAAAAAGCAAGCTCAAAGATAAACCGCTCAGAGAGCTTGAAAGCTTGCTTAAAGAAAAGAATTCAAATTTCTATGATTGGTATTATGATTTTGACTGGGTTTTGGATTTAGCTAATAACTGGAAAAATAGGGTTGAGAGGGTTGTCTGGATTGATGCTTTGGGATTTGAATGGGCTGGCTTTATCTTACGATATTTGGAAAGAAAAGGAATTCCTGTTTACGCATTTTATATAGGCAGGGCTAACATCCCTTCAATTACAGAAATAAACAAGCCAAATTTTGATGTTTCAGAGGTTCGCGAGTTTGATGAATTGATTCACAAAAGATACGAATTTCCTGACACTATTATCAGGCAAATAGAGTTACTTAAAGAAATTCTTGATAAAGAAATAAGTGCCGAGAGAAAAACGCTTTTATTTTCAGACCATGGAAGCTCGGCTCTTATAAGACTTTATGAACCAATGAAACTTCTCGCAGATGTTAAGTTTGAACATGGTGGAAGATACTTTAAAGGATATATTGAACATGACTTCAAGAATGAGGAAGTTATTAAACATGCAGAAAATGGAGAAGTATTTTATATAGCTGCTACTCATAAATCTATTAATGCTAAGCCCCAAGGAGAGGCTCACGGGGGAACAACTCCAGAAGAGTTGCTTACCTTTGCTATGATAGTGGGTGGACATGAACACGTCTCTTATAGTGTAGATATCCCTAATAAGGAAATTAGTAGAAGAGAAAAGAAACTACTGGTTCGTATAAAGCCAGTACCGGAGGTAAGCGTTGAATTCACCGTAGATGGCCGTTCTGTCGAATACCAAAAAGAAAGTGACACGGATTATACAGTAAATCTGACTAATATAAGGTCCGGCAAGCACATTATTGAGGTTAAGATAGGATCTAATATTTATAAAGAAGAATTTTGCATAATTGGTGGTATGGAAGAGGAGTTTTCATTATGACAGAATTAGATGAAAAGATAAAAGATATTTTTGTTGAGGAAAGCGTTTATAAGGACGACAAAATACGTGCTATATTTTCTGGCTGGAACATACCTTCCTTTATAAAGGACTGGTTAATTAACAGATATACAGATAAAACAACTGGAATGGTTGATAAAGAAGGAATACTTGAATTTTTGGAAAGACACATGCCCTGGAAAGGACTAAAAGGAGAACTCGTAAACCATCCATTTCGCTCCTATAAAGTATTAGCCCGAATAATTACTGAGCCGGATGTGAGGCAAGGTTTTATAAGATTTTATGCCCCAGATTTAGGAATAAGACCCGAGGAGGGCATAGTATCTCCCATGCTTTTATCCACACAGGAAGGTAAACACTTATCTATGGGAGAATTTTGGGGCGTTTGTGAGCTAACATATATCAAGGAGAATGATAAGCCAGGTTATATAGAGCTTTCAGGTTTTAAACCCTTTAAACCTTACAAGGTTAACTTGGACTACTATATAGAAGCCAGAAAAGAATTTACAACTCAGCAGTGGATAGACGTGCTTATAAAATCAATGGAATTTAACCCGGATGCATTGAGCTTCGATGAAAAACTATTATTATTGTGTAGGCTTACTGTATTTGTAGAGCCAAATCTAAATCTTATAGAGTTAGCCCCTAAAGGGACTGGAAAATCTTACGTTTTTTCTAATTTATCTAAGTACGGCTGGGTTATGAGTGGAGGGTTTGTTTCCCGTGCCAAATTATTCTACGACCTTCAAAGAAAAATGGAAGGAATTGTATCACGGTATGACTTTATAGTATTAGATGAAGTCCAGACTGTTAAATTCAGTGACGAAAATGAAATGCGTGGTGTTTTAAAAAGCTATCTTGAAAATGGAACTTATAATATAGGAAACTTTAGGGGTGTATCAGAAGCTGGTTTTGTAATTCTGGGAAACATACCTTTAACTGAAGACCGAACCCCTAAACGTGGTATGTATTTTGAGGAATTGCCTATTGTTTTCCAAGAATCTGCACTGATAGATAGATTCCATGGCTTTATAGAAGGGTGGAAATTGCCTCGATTTAATGAAAGTTTAAAAGTAAAAGGTTATGCTCTTAATGTGGAGTTTTTTTCAGATGTTCTTCATCTTCTACGAAGTAGAGGAGAATACGCTGCCTTTGTGGGGGATATTTTGGAAGTTCCACCTAGAGCGGACACACGGGACAAAAAAGCAATAGTTAAGCTAACCACAGCTTTATTAAAGCTTATATTTCCCAAAGTTCCTTTACAAAATAATGAAATAAAGGAATTTAGGGAATTATGCCTTGATTTAGCAAAGGACTTAAGACGGGTAATAAAAGAACAATTATATATAATGGATGCTGAATATAGTAGAGAGATACCAGATATAAGTGTACGGGGGGATGAAATTCAATAATTATACTATTTGTAAGGTGGAAATGTGTATTTAAAATCTACGGTATTTATAATAAAATGTGAACTGTACTAATGAAAGTTTAAAAAGGAAGAATTCACTTTATAGTTTTTATCCATGTTTGTGGAAAGGTTTGTTGAGGCTCTTGAGGAGGGGGTGTATGTTGGGAACGATATTTTAAAGATTTATCACAGAAGTAAGGGTAGATTTGTTGAGGAGGAGAATGTTTGTGTTAGGTGGGGAGGAGAGCATATTTTTTGTGCTAAGGTGTTTAAAGGGAGGGGTGCTTATTATAAACCGTGGGTTGAGATTTTTAAAGTTGATAGAAGGTTTTTTGGTTCACCCGTTGAATTATTTATTTATAAGTTAATATATGAGAATATACCGCATGGAGGCAGGATCTTTGTTGAATACTGGGAAGACAGGGAGACCTTAAATTTTTTGGCTAAGGGAGGGGATCCTAAGGAGAGCAGAATGGGGAAGGTTTTAATGAGGGCGGGATTCAAAGGGCTGAGGGACTGGTACATACCCGAGGGTTTAAGAGAAGGCTTTTACAAACTCCAGGCGGAGAAGCTGTAGTGTTTAACCCTTTTTAAATATAATAATCGTGAGGGTGTCATATCCTTAGGCAGGGAAGGTGCTGAATTCTTAATGGATTGTCGCTTAGAGGAGTATAAGAATGTTAAGCTCAAGGAGATTCCTTATTTGGTGCATTTCCGTCGCATGCATAGTAATTGAGATGTTCGTGCCTAATCATTCCCGAGCTTCGGAAATAAGGAATATATACGGCTTGGTTAAAATCAACCTGAGACTTTCGGAAAATATTGTTTATCCGTACTTGGATGGTCTCATATACCTCGGAGAGGAAACGGCTATATTGCTACCTGCAGGCTTAAAACTTGAGTGGCAGTTGTTCGGAAAAAGGCTTAAACCATCACTTTATGGCTGGTTAAGGGGTATATCATTCATAAACGGGAAGTCCTTTCACTTCTACGAAGCAGGGGGAAGTCTGGAAATAAATCTTGGAAGAATAAAGCCGGTTTATTTCGGTTTTAATCCTATTATTAACTCACTCATGCTTTATTCCAGAACCGCTATTTATGTTCAGATGGGATATTTAAACTATGGAGGTGTGGCGGATACTCAGAAGTATGGTGCAGGATTATCTTTTCATTTGCGTAAAAGAAACATTTTAGGCTTTGAAACCAATTATTTTTCTTACAAAAGCGGTATTTTACTTTTCAGGGTATATGCTCAACTATCTTCGGGAAGGTTCAGCATTTCACCCGAAGTTTACACATCAACGGATGAGGGCCCAGACTGGCTTAAACCGTTCTACATCCTAAAGGACAATGTTTATGGGCTATCCATAGGATATGAATTTTGATCGGAATGACATCGTTAAGCGAGAGTTAGGGACTTGAAACATGTTATGAAGTGCTTATCATAATTCCTATGATTGAGAGGGTTACTATCTCCATAGACAAAAGGCTTGTGGAAGAACTTAAAAGCTTAGCCAAGAAAGAGGGGTTAAGCCTTTCAAAGCTCATCGCCAGATCCCTTGAAGAATTTCTAATTGAAAGGAAAAAGAGGGAAGCAGGTAAGAAGCTTATGAATATCAGGTTAACAAAGGAGGAAGTTCGGGAGGCTCTCAGAGAACTATCCTGCATCAGGGAGGAGGACAGGTGGCAAAGTTCGAAACCGTAGGTCTGGACACGGGCTTCTTCATAAGACTCCTGGAAGGGGACAAGGAAGCTATCGGGGTGTGGGAGAATATAATTGAAGGGAATCTTAAGGCTCTGACCTCATCCCTCGTTCTGTTTTAGAATATTGCAATACCCATTCCCCTTGTATAAATTAATATACCCATGCAAACGGTAAGCCAAAGTTTTTATTTTTCCCTTAAGGATTACTTTAAGAAAAAATACGGCAAGAGGGTTCAGAAGATAACCGTAGCCCTTCCCTTTACTTGTCCTAATATTGACGGTACAAAGGCTGTGGGAGGCTGTATTTATTGCAGTGAGGGTACGAGGCCAGGTCATCTGAGTCCTCAAATTCCCCTCGGTATTCAGATAAGTGAGGGTATTGAAAGGGCTAAAAGAAAATACGGTGAGGATATCCTATTTACTATATACTTTCAGTCCTATACGAATACCTACGGCGATGTTAACTATCTCAAGAGGATATACGATGTTGCCCTTGAGGTAGAAAATGTGGTGGGTATAAATGTGGGAACGAGACCAGACTGTGCTCCGGAGGAAGTACTTGATTTGCTGGAAGAGTATGCGGAAAAGGGTCTTGAGGTATGGGTTGAATACGGTCTTCAATCAGCAAATTTTGAAACGCTTAAGTACATAAACAGGGCACACGGTGTTTCCGATTTTGTTGATGCGGTGTTAAGAACAGCCCGAAGAAAATTAAAAATATGTGTCCACATAATTATAGGGCTTCCGGGAGAGGACGAGGAAGATATCATTGAAACAGCAAAGCTTATATCCGCCCTTCCGGTCCACGGGGTTAAAATACATCCCATTCATGTTATAAGGGGAACGAGGCTTGCGGATCTTTATGAAAAGGGTATGTTTGAACCCTTGGAACTTGATGATTATGTGAGACTTGCGGTGGATGTTATGGAGATACTGAGACCGGATATAGTTATACACCGGTTAACGGGGGAGGTTGAGGAGGAAAAGCTTATAAGTCCTTGGTATTGTCTTTCCTCTCATAAAAATAAGGTTATTGATAGAATAAAAGAGGAGTTTTTAAAAAGGGGATCACGGCAGGGTTGCAGACAGGCTTTCAATAGATGAATAAAGAGAACTGGGCTTTACTGTCCGTAACCGTAAATCTTTTCCAATCCGCAATAAAATTTGTGGGTGCTATTCTTACGGGAAGTCTCTCCATGCTCGGGGAGGCAATACACTCCCTTTCCGACTCAACCGCCTCTATTATTGCTTATATATCAATAAAATTTTCCGAAAAGAAACATCACCGATTTCCCTACGGTCTTTATAAGCTTGAGAATATAGGAGCAATAGTTATAGGATTTTTCCTGATAATAGCTGGTGTTGAGATAGGTAAAAAAGCCTTTGAAGAGAGGATAGTTATAAATAAAGAGCATCTTCCCGTTGCCATCCTTATAATGGTGGTATCTTTATCCCTTTCCCTTACACTATCCTTTTTTGAGAGGAGGGCGGGCAAAAGGCTTAACTCACCCACCCTTGTGGCGGACTCCTATCATACACTTACCGATGCCTTTGGCTCCTTTCTGGTTATATTAAGCTTATCCGCAAGCCACTTCGGATATGAGTATGACAGATACTTTGCCCTCGCCATAGCGGGCTTAATAGGTTTTACAGCCATAAACATGTTGAGGGAGCAGATAGGTTTTATACTTGATATCTCCGCGGATAAGGAGACGGTTGAAAGGATAAGAAACATAATACTTTCCTTTGACGATGTGGTTGAAATAAAGAGGCTTTTGGTTAGGGAGGCGGGCGGTAGGATATTTATAGATACTACCATAACCATAAAGGCGAAGGATTTTATAAAGAGTCACAATATTGCGGATGCAATAGAAAGGAAAATTGTTGAAGAGATTCCTCAGGTTCACTCCGTTTTTATACATTATGAACCTCATGATGACGGCGGTTTAAGGATAGCGGTTTTGGTTGATGATAAAGACGGTATAGCGGAGAGTTTCGGATCCGCGAAAAAGATAATGATTTTCAAAGGTGGGGAAGGTCCTGAGGTATTGGAACCCAATAGTAGGGGTGAGATTGAAATAGCGAAGATACTCGGTAACCTTAATGTAGATATAGTAATATCCGGTCATCATCCGAGGGATTCAAGGGCTAAGTGGTATCTCCATAGGAACGGTATATTTGTTTGGGAACCGGAAAGCAGGAACATTTATGAGGCAATCTCTGAGATAACAAAAAATGTTTGATATAAGACTATTCGGTGATGTAGGTCTTAGGATCTATTTGAAGGATGACAAAATAGAAAGAATAGAATTTGTAAAATCAGCAAGTAGCAATGCTCCCTCTCATTTGGTGGAAAAATTTTCCCCGTATATAAGAGGGGAAGGGGACCCAGCCTTGAAAATGAAGGATCTTGACCTGGGGGGCTATACAGAAAATATATTGATGGTTTACCACGCTTTAAGGGAGGTATGTACCTTCGGTAAGGTTGTAACATACTCCCTATTGGCTGAGATTACAGGCACCCATCCGAGATTTGTCGGATACTGTATGAAGGTAAACAGGTTTCCCATAGTTATACCGTGCCACAGGGTGGTGGGGAAGAGAGGTTTGGGAGGGTTCAGCTTCGGCGAGGATATTAAGAGGAGGCTACTTTCTTTTGAAGGGATTAACCTCTGACCTTTTCCTTTAAATATTTAACTGCTTCCTCTTTTAATTCATTGAGTATCAAGAGGGCTTTAACGGGGGTTGTGTTTGCTATATCCACTTCCGCTATCCTTTTTATAAGATCCTCAAGCTTTGAAACATTAAAGGTTTTTTCAAGCACCTCAATATCTTTCTCTTCGGAATTGTTGTAAAGGCTTTCTAATATGGAGCGGGCTTTTTCTGTTACCTCTTCCGGCAGACCTGCACTTCTTGCTACATCTATTCCGAAGCTACCTTCCGCCACCCCCTCTTCAAGGATGTAGAGGAAGTTTATATCCTTTCCTTCCCTCTTTACCGCCATCCTGTAGTTTTTAATACCTTCCATCTTTTCCGCAAGTTTTGTTACCTCAAGAAAGTGGGTGGCAAAAAGGGTCCTTGCCCCTATATTTTTGGCGATGTATTCAAGCACCGCTTTTGCTATTGCTATACCGTCGTATGTTGATGTACCCCTTCCTACTTCATCAAGGACTATAAGACTCCTTTCCGTTGCATTGTTAATTATACCCGCCACATCAAGCATTTCATTCATAAAGGTGGAAACTCCGAGGGCGAGGACATCACCCGAGCCTATTCGTGTAAATATGGCGTCAACCATACCTATATTTGCACTCTTACACGGTATAAAGGAACCCATGTGTGCCATAAGCGTCAGAAGTGCCACCTGTCTTATGTAGCTTGATTTACCTGCCATATTGGGTCCTGTTATAATTAGTATCCTTTCCTTTTCCGAGATACGCGTATTGTTGGGAACATAGTATCTGTTGAAAGCTTCTATAACCGGATGTTTCCCTTCCTCAATTTCAATTATGAGATCCTCAGAAATCTCTGGTTTTATCCAGTCCTTTTCGTCCGCAATCTCCGCAAGGGACTGGATGTAGTCTATGTCTCCTATTATGTTGGCATTCCTTCCTACCACCTCTATCCTTTCAACCACCCTGTTTCTGAGTGCGACAAAGAGTTCATACTCAAGGTTGTTTATCTTGGTTTGGGCGGATAGGATCTTCTCCTCAAGCCTCTGCAGTTCATCGGTCGTAAACCTCTCCGCATTTGAGAGGGTTTGCCTCCTCCTGAAGTGTGAAGGTACATATCTTAGATTAGGTTTTGTAACCTCAATGTAGTAACCCATTACCTTGTTGTAACCTATCTTCAGGCTTCCTATTCCCGTTTCCCTTTTCAATCTCGCCTCATACTCTTTAAGTATCTTTTCCGTATTGTCCCTGTAATACCTCAGTTCGTCCAAATATTCATCCACGCCTTCTTTTATGAGACCTCCCTCTTTTACATGAAGGGGCGGGTCTTCAACAAGTGTATTTTCTATATCTTCTTTAATGTCTTTGTAATCTTCAAAGGATGCTTCCAGTTTCCTTATTATCCTACTGTTGCATTCTTTTATAACATCCCTTAAAGTGTCAAGCCTTTTAAGTCCCTCTTTTAGAAGGACAAGATCCCTCGGTGAAGCCATATTTGAGCTTATTTTTGATACAAGCCTTTCAAGATCCGCCATACCGTCCAAGGCTTCCCTTATCTTCTTTCTTATATCCCTCTTAATTTTCAGTTCTTCCACCCCTTCCTGAATCTCTTTTATTCTTTCCTTGCTCCTTAAGGGATGCATAAGGTAAAACTTCAGTCTTCTCCTTCCCATGCCCGTAAGGGTCCTGTCAATCACGGAAAACAGGGATTGATCCCTTCTCCCCTCTATGCTTTCTATAAGTTCCAAGCCCTTTATAGCTTTTGCATCCATACGTACGAAGCCTTCATCCTTGTAAACTTTGGGTCTGGGAAGGAAGGGCATAAAAGCCTTCTGTGTATGCTTTACATAATAAAAGGCACCTCCAGCGGGTATGAGCATCTCCTCTTCTTCAAATCCGAAAGCCCTGTAATTGCTGACCTTGTAATATTCAATGAGTTCTTCAACACCCCTTTCAAAGTACTCCTCTTCAAGAAAGGAGAAAAACACCTTTTCATACTTTGATATTTCTTCTGAGAGACTGTCTCCTTTTTTCAACAGCACTTCCTTTATACTGAACTTTGCTATAAAGTTTGCAAGCTCTTCCCTTTTCAATCTTGCGCATATAAATTCTCCCACCGATAGGTTTATGTATGAGGAATATATATGTGATCTTAAAGGTACGAGGCACAGAAGCCCTCCCGTTTCCTTCTCAAAAAAGGTTCCAGGAGTTATGACCCTTATTACATCCCTTTTAACTATCTTACCCGGCGTTGCCTCCTCCATCTGTTCACAGATGGCAAGCTTGTAACCCTTGGACACAAGCTGGGATATATAGGAATTTGCAGAGTGGTAGGGAACACCGCACATAGGGATCCTTTCCCTGTTTTTACCTGCGGGTCTTGAGGTTAATACAAGATTAAGCTCCCTTGCGCCAATAAAGGCATCTTCATAGAAAAGCTCATAAAAGTCTCCGAGACGGAACAGTAAAAGACAGTCGGGGTACTGATTTTTAAAATAGTGGTACTGGGAGAGCATGGGAGTGAGCTCATTTTCTGAAAAGCTTGCCATAAGGAAAAAATTAACATAGGTGAAATTGTTTGTCCATTCTAATTTATTAATTTTTCTGTATATTCTAATAGTGTGAATAAGTTGATTTTGTGTTTAAAAAGTATTAAGTTTAACATAAGGCATGATTATATTAGTATGCGTACTGCTTATAATGGGAGGGGTGTTGAGTCAATCATGCACCCAGCGATCGCAAAATAAGGATCTTAAAAAGGAAAGTGCTGAGGTTGTTGTTCAAAGGGTATGCGGTAAATGTCATTCTCTGAAGATAGGTGATAAGTATATAGCAAAGGCAGGGGACGATAAGCCTGTTATAGAACTGCTTTCTGGTAAGTCAAGGGCGGATTGGGAAAGCACGGTATTGAGGATGAAAAATGAGCATAACTGTGACATAAATAAAGGGGAAGAAGACCTTATTGTGGATTATCTTGCTGAGAAGTTCGGAGAGTCAACCACCTCAAATGTATTGCCTTCCGAAGACAGCGAGCTTGTTCAGATTGCGTGCGGTACATGTCATGGTATAGTCATTGTGGATGCGAACAATCCACAAAACATAATTACAAGGATTACCAAAAGTCCCCTCGGTGGTGATATCAGACTGCCGGCGGGTAAGGACGACTGGAGGGAGACCGTAACAAGGATGGTGGTTAGGAATCACTGTTCCATACCTGGGGGTGTAGGGGGTGATGTGTTTAACAGGATAGTTAACTGGCTTAATAACAATGTTAACTCATACGTTGGTCAACATCTTGATCCCAATATATCGGGCGGACAGGAACTTACTCAGGTTTACTGCGGTATATGTCACGGTATAGTTATAAACGGTGTTAGGGTGACGAGGGGTAACAGATACTGGGATGTCAATGTACCTTTAAATAAGGATGTTAACGGTTGGAGAATCACCGTGGAGAGGATGGTTTATAGGAACAGCTGTCCGCTTCCTGGCGGTAGTGTGGCTATAGATAAGGTTGCTTCTTACCTTGCGGGTATCAATGTACCTCCCCCGAACATATCCAGTATGACGGGGGAAGAGTTAACACAAATGTTCTGCAATCAATGTCACGGTTTGGTGGTAGGGAATACGAGGATTACATACAATGCCCTTGCTGTGGATGTGGTACTTCTTGATGGTAAAACTCAAGGGGCGAGGAATGATTGGAGATTTACGGTTGCAAGGATGGTGGAAATGAACGGATGTTTTATACCTGGAGGAGTTAACGATTGCGCTGTGGATCCTTCCACACCTTTCTGTAAGATAGTTGCCTATCTTGAAAATAATTTCGGACCTGGATGTTGCGGGGATGTCGGCGCTTGGAGTGATGAAAAACTTGTTAGATCCGCGTGCGGTTCTTGCCATGGCATAAGGGGTTATTCAAAAGTTGTAACCGTCAGTCCCGGTATATATGCTTGGTTGTTTGATGGTAAATCCGCAGGCGACTGGGAGTTAACCGTTAATCGGATGATTAATGTAAACGGGGCTACGGTTCCCGCAGGTGTGCTGAACAGGATTGTAACATGGCTTACCAACGAGGCTGGTCCGGGATGCTGTGGAAGTATCCCTCTTACGGAACCCCAGCTTATAGCTCAGGCGGCGTGCGGTACATGTCATGGTATGGTTATAGGTGTGGGAAATAATAACAAAAGATTGACAACGGGTATGACCTTGTATCTTGGTAATGTGTACGGCTGGGACGCCTTCCCCTTAGGAAAGGATATTATCCATTGGACAAAAACAGTTAACAGGATGCTTTTGAGAAGGCTTGCAACGAGGGGAACAAATCCCAGCTTGGAGCAGAGACAGGCACTTATAAACTGGCTCGTTCAAGAGGCAGGACCTTCTGTTTACGGTGATCCTGAAACACAAGGTTTAAGGTCAGCAAGGGATCTTTATATGACATATTGTCATAAATGTCATGGTCCCGAGGCGGAGGGTATGCAAATAAGGAGCGATTATCAGTGGATCACCATGTACCAACTTGCTAAAACTATACTGAATCCGGGTGATGTGGTAAACGCATGGGGATTGTGGCATCGGGGGCCGGATCATCCCAACTGGCCTCCTTCAACCGCTACAACCTTCATGCCCAATTATCTGTGGAATGTATATTCCCAAGGATTTCCTGACAGAAGGCTTTCACCTTCCGAGTGGAATGTCCTTGATAGTTATCTTATGGCTTTTGCGGACACTTACGATTGTGTGAACTGCCACAGATGGCACGATATATCTTACGATTACCTGCCTCCCGAGGGAGACAGCGACGGTGATAATGTTATTGACTTCCCCCTTGACCAAACACCCCCTTCTCCTCCCACTATTCTTAATATCTCCGCTTCCGCAGGAAGTATAACGCTGAGCTGGTCGGAAAATACGGAAAGAGATTTTATGGGATATCTTATCATGTATGCTTCCATTAATAACTGCAGTCAAGATTGTGCGTCGTGCACATCATGGACTCCCTCAAATGTGGTCGTAAGTTCCATGGACGGGGAATCTTATCATATGCCCGTTTATGATACGACCTATACAATAGACGGATTGGCTTCGGGTACTTACTGCCTTAAGGTAGTATCCGTAGATTTTACCTGCTGGTCTCCGAGACCCGTATCCCTCGGATTGCCTTGTAATAACTCAGAAACTACCGCAGGTCCAGTTACGGTTCAGTGAAACTTATTACATACTGGTGAACTTCTCCTTTCTTACGGAGGGGGACTTGGGAAGTAGATTCAGTTAATGAAAAGTTATAATCTTAATCAATGAAGATAGCGGTTCCTTTATCTGATGAAAACTTTGATGAAAATCTCAAAATATGCAAAGAGAAGGGAGCTGACATTATAGAGTTAAGGGTTGATCTTTTTAAGAACAGGGATGCGGATTTTATAAGGGAGAGGATAGATGAAATAAAAAGTGAAGGATTGGAGGTATTGCTTACGATAAGATCGGAGAAGGAGGGGGGAAGGCATGTGGAGAACAGGGCTGAGTTATTTGAGAAGCTTTCACCTCTCTGTGATTATACGGACATAGAACTTTCTTCAACCGATCTTATAGGCTTTGTTAGGAATATAGTTAAAAACCATGGTAAAAAGCTCATAATATCCCATCATGACTTTGACGGCACACCTCCGGGATGGATCGTAGTGGAAATTCTTAGGGAGATGTACAGGTGGGGGGCTGATATCGCAAAGATTGCGGTAACTCCGAAATCGTGGAGAGATGTTTCAAGATTTTTGTGTTTTTCAAGAAGGGTTGAGGGTAAAAAGATACTTATAGCCATGGGGGAACTGGGTAAGCTTACAAGATTGGCGGGTCCTCCTTTTGATTCGGTAATAACCTATTCTTTTATAGGTAAAGCGGTTGCCCCCGGTCAGATACCCCTTGAGGAGATGGTGCGGATAAGAGACATACTTTACGATGGGCAGGGTTCTCCCTGAAATTCATGGAATCCTATATCGGGAGCCCTCTTCGGTACGGGGTTGCCGAAGAAGTCCCTGTCTTTAATACCAAAAGGTTCCGCTCCTTTATCAACCGCAAAGGCGTCGCACCTTAGTTTAAAATCCTTTACCTCAGAGAATATACCGCTTTCATTTACAAATCCCGGAGGTTCTCCCTCGGTTGATGAGCTTTCATTTGCATTGTTTTGGGTAAAGAACCTTATATTGTCCCTCCACCGTCTGTAGCTTGTGTACACATTGCCTCCCACACAGTAGCCCGGATCAAGGGCAGAGGACTGGGTGTAATACATATTGTTATTTATAAGAAGTGGAGAACCCATATAATCATCAGTATTTTCCAAGCACACATAGTAAGAGCTTATCTCATACAAGATGTTGTTTACAAAGAACAGGGCGGGTTTTCTGGGTGTGGGGGAAGACTTCCATCTCAGGACCGTATCTATCTTATAAAAGGTATTGTTGTAAATATAAGGGTGTTCCGTATCGTAGGTGAGTAACACCAGGGCATCTTTTATGTCTCTGAATAGGTTAAATTGGATATTTAGCATATCTGGATTAACAGCATTTGAGGTGTCAATATACAGAGAAGGCTCTCCCTTTATATTGTAGAGGTGATTGAAATTAATATTTATATTCTTTGCTATATCGCATGTTTCTATCCTTATACCCTTATCCGATACTACATTTTCCTCAAAGGATAAATTTTCAATGTTACCCTTGACTTCAAAGGACAGGGTGAGGGATGAGTGAATGTTGTTATTATTTATGTCTATACGGGAAAGGTTTTTGCAAGTATCACCTTTGAGCGAAATGGCTGTGCCTACCTCCGCAAAATGATTTCTGAATATATCAATTTCCGATGTATTAACCGAGGCTTTTATTCCCGTACCTTTTATCCATCTAAATTTGTTGTCCGATATTTCAATATACTCCGCCTTGTTACCGCCTATATTTATGCCCGTATCTCCGCCTATGAATATAACTCCGCTTATACTTATACCTGTACTATCAGGAAGATTTATGCCTACTCCACCGGCCACATATATTTTCTTTTCAACAGAAGGAGAAGGCTTCCAGTAGAGTATGTTACAGCATGCTTCATAGTAATACTGATTTTCACCTAGATTTGTAAATATGGTATTAAGATGGTTCATATAGTCCGTATCGTTCTCGTCTGGACATACATTACCGCAGGCATAGGGTGTGAGGGAAAGGGCTTGTAGCTTTATATATCCTTCGTATCCGTTGTCCACCGCGGAGTTGTCTTTTACGATAAGGGTTTCAGCTCCCCCTTTTAGCTCGTCACCCATGTAGTAGAGTATTCCCGAATCCGCAGGTGGTTCAAGATATTTATATCCTTTGAGTTCTTGATTCCAATTTTCTATTATAAAGGATGAAGGTATTATAACAGCCCTGTCTATACCTCTTTCGCCCTTTCCGCAATCTTCCTTGGGGCAGTTGCCCTTTATTTTAATGGGATAGGCTATATCTCCTTTGCCTTTTATATTTATGGTTTGAGAAAAGGTTCCGCACAGGTAAATGGTATCACCAGGCTGTACTTCCTGCCAATTTATGTTTTTTATACCGTTCCACGCTTCGCAATAGGAGAGTCCGTTCCCGGAAGTTCTCGTAGGATCAAAAGGTTTAACATACCATGTGAGGAAGGTTTTCCCCCCTCCGCTACATGAAATATAAAAGAACACGAGTAATATCCATAAATATTTTTTTATCATAACGCCCCCCTCTATATGTTAAATAAATTATATAATAGTTTCCAATATAAAAGGAGGGAAGGCCATGGAGACATGTTCCTTTTGTGAAGAGAGTTTTAGGGGATACTCACCCCTCGTTTTAAGGATAGTAAAATCCGGCGGAGATATTCTTGTATATGCTCAGAATACTTCAAAGAATATAATCCTTATAAAACGGCTTCTTGTATGCATAAATTACGAATATGGTTCCGTTGTGCTTTTTGTCAGAGAAGGGGGTTACTATGATTTTTATATAGGGGGAGAAAGGTTGGAGCAGGGTGTAACACATCTTAAATTCAAGATATCCGCCCCCACCGCTATAAGCGCAAGAGCTGAGGCGGAGTATATTGAGATAACTTCGCGATCCGTCAGTTGTCTTTCAAAGTTTGCATGAGGAGGGATTAATATGAAAAAGATCTCCGAATTAAAGGTATGGAAGATGGAGGTTACAAAGCCATTTACAATACAGGAAGTTGAATATATAATGTCGTCAGCCAATTTTATGGCAATGAGAGAAGGAGCTGAGGCGTATTTTGAGCTTTGCAGAATGGATGTAAAAAAAGATTATTCCGTAATCTATATACTCTGTGAGGAGGACAATCTGAAATTCCTTCATAAGTTCATACAGACAAAGTATCCGAATCTTACCTATAATATTGAGGAAACGGATTTTCACAGCTTGCAGTCTTTACCTTAAGAGATGATAAACTTCCTGAAGAAAAAGGGAGGAATTCTTGGAGCCCTCGGACTTACCGATTGGTTTTCTTCCCTGAGTAGGGACAAAAAGAAAAAGGTAAAATACGCCTTTTCCCTTAAAGTAACGAAGGACCTTTCTTTCCCTTATAAAGCGGGAGATCTTGAGAGGGGGGAAATTGTAACCTCTTATACAAAGAGAACCCTTCTGGGAACTCTTGCCCAGACCCTTTTGCTTGAGGGTGATTATGAGGGTGCGGAGTGGCTATATCTTGAAGCCCTTAAAATGGAGGGAACACCCTATGAGGAACATCTTATTCTTAATGATCTTCTTTTGCTTTATCAGAAATTGAAAAACTTTACCAAGATGGAAGAAGTTTCAAAAAGGGATGTTGAATTGTTTGATCAATACAAGGAAGAATTGTTCAGAAGATATAAAAATTCTCAACCTCAGGTTAACTCCTTCAGTGTTTACATATATATGCTTGAAAGGAAAGGTAAAAGGGAGGAAGCATTAAGGGTATTGGATTATGCCCTTTCCGAAGGATTGTTTATACCCTTTGCGGAGGATATAAGAAAAAGATTAATGGTAAAATAATACCTTTAGTGAAGAAACGAATAATAATCCTCGGTAGCGGTCCCAATCGTATAGGTCAGAGTATTGAATTTGATTATGCATGTGTTCAGGCGGTTTTTGCACTTCAAGAGGAAGGTTACGAAGCCATAATGGTTAACTGTAATCCAGAGACCGTATCCACCGACTATGACATATCTGACAGATTGTACTTTGAGCCGATAGTTTATGAACATGTTATAGACATAATAAAAAGGGAAAAGCCGGAAGGTGTACTTATACAGTTCGGCGGTCAAACGCCCCTTAAACTTTCCCTTGCCCTTGAAAGGCAGGGTATAAGGATACTCGGTACATCCCCGAGGAGTATTGATATAGCGGAGGACAGAGAGCTGTTCCGTTCTTTTATATCAAGGATGGGTATAAAACAACCCGAAAGCGGTACAGCCAGGAGTGTGGAGGAGGCAAAAGCCATAGCGAAAAAGATAGGTTATCCAGTTCTTGTAAGGCCCTCCTATGTACTCGGCGGTAGGGCTATGAAGATAATCTACGATGAGGAAGAGCTTCTCAAATATATAGGTGAGGCGGTTGAGGTGAGCTTTGAAAGACCTATACTTATAGACAAATTCCTTGAGGACAGTGTGGAGCTTGATGTTGATGCAGTGGCGGATGGTGAGGATGTGTTAATAGGTGCAATTATGGAACATATAGAGGAGGCGGGTGTTCATTCGGGGGACAGCGCCGCATCCATACCTCCCTATTCATTGCCAGAGGAAATACTTTTGAGGATAAAGGAATATACAAAGAAGATAGCCAAGGAGCTTAATGTTTGCGGACTCATAAATATACAGTATGCGGTAAAGGGTAACGAAGTATATATACTTGAGCTGAATCCGAGGGCTTCAAGGACTGTTCCCTTTGTGAGTAAATCGGTAGGATATCCCCTTGCAAGGATAGCCACTAAGGTTGCGGTGGGTAGAAAGCTAAGGGACATTGTGGGAGAGGTGTTTGATCGTGTGGAAAAGGGGGAAACCCATCCCGCTTCCGACTTCCTTCCCAAGGATAGTATCTTTTATTCCGTTAAAGAAGTGGTCTTCCCTTGGAACCGTTTTCCTGAGGTTGATCCCGTGCTCGGACCCGAAATGAGAAGTACGGGGGAGGTGATGGGTATAGATAAGGATTTTGGTATGGCATTTTATAAGGCTCAGCTTGCAGCGGGCAATAGCCTGCCCCTTGAGGGTACCGTTTTTATATCGGTTGCGGATAGAGACAAACCCAAAATTGTTGAGTTGGCTAAGGGATTTATAGATCTCGGTTTTAAAGTATGTTCAACAAAAGGAACCCATAGGTTTCTAAGCGAGAAGGGTATAAAGTGTGAGTTGGTGCTTAAGGTTTCGGAGGGAAGACCCCATGTGGTTGATATGATAAGTAACGGAAAGATAGATATGGTTATAAATACACCTTCGGGAAAGAGAGAGAGGAGCGATGCCTATTTTATAAGGAGGTCCGCTGTACAGCATAAGATACCCTATACAACAACCGTTAGGGGAGGTTATGCCATGCTTGAGGCTGTGAAATCATTTAAAAGGAGGGGTGACTTTGATGTGTTTGCCCTTCAGGATCTGTTTTGATAAAACAACCCTTCCCTTTTCGCCCTTTCTATAATTTTTAGTACCTCTTCATCGTCAAGTTGCTTGAAGTCTTTGTAAAACATACCCACCGCAAAGGAGCCTTCCTTCGCCTTGTAAAAGCAAAACACCCTATCGCATAGCTTACCTATCTTTAAAACAGCATCCTCTGGACATACGGGAGATGCCACCATAACCTCCTTTGCACCTTTTCTCTTTACATAACTTATGCCCGCTATGACCGTATATCCCGTAGCTATTCCGTCATCAACAATGATTACCCTTTTATTTCTTACTTCCGGCTCCTTCCCTCCCAAAAATTTATTGATTCTCTCTTTTATCTTGGTAAGTTCCTTTGCCTTAACCCTTTCAATCTCTTCCTTTGAGATCTTTGCGTATCTTACAACCGCTTCATCAATGTAGCTTATACCATCTGGATCTATTGAGCCGAAAGCAGCTTCTTCATTCCACGGTATGCCGAGCTTTCTGACTATGATTAGACTGAAGGGTATGTTGAGTGCCTTAGCCATATTGTAAGCAATCTCCACGCCTCCCCTCGGTATTGCAAGAAGTATAGTATTTTCCCTGTCCTCAATCTTATCCTTTAACAGTTCAGCCGTAAGCTTACCCGCATGGGTTCTATTTTCAAAAAGCATTTTTATAAAACTCTTCCACCCTCTTTATAATATCTTCCACACTATCCACCTTCTCAACCCCTTCTATATTGTGTGTTTTGTATCCTACTATGTATTTACCGAGTATAAGGGCGTAGGCTATTTCAGAGAGGGTTCCCCAGTTGCCCCCTATTGCTATCACCATGTCCCCCGTGGCAACGACTATAGGGTTCCTGTTCCAACTTAAACCCGTGTTTATCTTTATATCAACCCAAGGATTAGCCTCTTCCCCCGTATAAGAGGGCATTATACCTATGGTAAGACCACCCTTTTCCTTAG
Source organism: Aquificales bacterium (assembly GCA_027037055.1). Classification (GTDB taxonomy): domain Bacteria; phylum Aquificota; class Aquificia; order Aquificales; family Aquificaceae; genus WFWF01. Next base: position 26,111 of record JALWBR010000042.1, read on the forward strand.
CCCCCTTACATACACCTTCCATTACTCCTGTCCTCCCCCCGCATACTACTGTTATCCCCCTTTCCGCCAAAAGTTTACCAACCTCGTAGGCAACCTTGTACTCTTCCTCATTAGCTTGAGAAGAACCTATGACGGATACTATTTTCATTTTTCCCTATGCTGTTACTTTTTCTATGGAAAGTGATTTATATTCCTTTACCTTAGCCATGAAGGTTATAAAAGGACCGAAAACTGCCCTTTCCCCATAACCGAGACCATCCTCAACAAAATATACCCTCTCCATCATTCATTAAAGTATATCTCTATTATTCCACATATCAACATCAACAGTTAAAAAGGGACACATAAAAGATAAATTGGGCTCGGATTATGGTTAAAACGGTTTTGCACTTAATCTAACCCCAAATTGTCTTTCTATTATCCCATTTTGTCTATTGTTTTCAGATTTTGGAATGATAGAAAGTAGATTTGTGGAATGAAGGGAAGGGGGGATTAATAAAGACTTTACATAAAACAACAAAAGAATTTGTAAAAGCCCTTTTTGAAGATTTCGGGAAAAACTATTTAAATGTAGATTATGACAATGTAAATACATATGAAAATACGAGGGAAAACCCCGCGGGATCAGGAGAAAGGAGGGAAGGAAATATGAAAACACCCGAGAACAGGGATGAGATACTTCTTGAGATACTTAAAGAACTTAGGGAGCTTAATTCCAATGTGAAGGCTCTTACAGTAAGGGTGGATGCAGATAGAGAAGAACAAAGAGAATTCAGAATAAAGGTAATAGAGCTTTTAGAAGAACAAGTACGTAAACCCTTTTAAGATATCTTTCCTATTACAAACTTATCGGTTTCTATGTTATTAACTATCCTTCCCGTATTTACATCGTAGATCTGTCCTTCCGTGTTCACACTCAAGCCTCTCTGTGCCAATGAGGAGTAATCGTAGATGTTCCCGTCTTCGTCAAGCCTTACCGCCCTTCCTCGGTAATTAACGTAAAAGTTCGGGTCCGAGCTTAAAATGTAGTTCTGAAAAAAACCTGCACCCACGAACAGAAATCATGGTATCCCTCCCGATTTGAGATAATGTATAGACATGGCCGAGGAGGTGTTAAGGTATGCAGTTCCAGATGCAAGCAGAAGCAACAAAACTGAACAGGGAGAAGGCTAAGGAGATAGTTCGGTATATAGTCTACCTTACAGGAAAAAATCCGAAGGCTTTCGGGAAAACAAAGCTTCACAAGATACTGTGGTTCTATGAGGGGTTTATGATGCTCGCCACAGGGAAGAGAGCTATAGGTGGAAAATTTGTAAAAAACAGGTTTGGACCTACCCTTGAAGAACTTGACTCGTTAATTGAGGAGCTTGAAAAAGAAGGGATCCTTAAAGCCAAGAAGGTCTCTGAGCTCGGATTTTATTCGGTTTACTATAGGTGGATGTTTGAAGCTATCCCTCCTAAGCTTGAACACCTATCCAAAGAAGAAATAGAACTCATAAGCTATCTTGTGTATGTATTTGGAAAGAAAAAAGCCAGTGAGCTGAGCAGGTATACGCACACTCCCGCCTTCAGAGCAAAAAGGGAGTATGAAGAGCTGAATCCTCTGATGATCCTGCACCACTTCGTGAGGAAACCTACCCAAGAGGAAGTAGAGGAAGCTAAGAGATTTGCACAGCTTGCTCACGAAGGAAAGTATGATGAAATAGTGGAGCATATAAGAAAGGAGCTTGAACCAGCAACCTAAACTATGCAGAGTTGGGAGGACTGGGGGATAGCAGAGTCTTGTGCAGTTGATATGTTGATAGAAACCTATGCAGATTATTTCTGTAAAAACTACGATATGAAACATAAGGAAGCTGTGAAGTTTGTATATGAAATTGTTATGTCTGTTATGGATTACATATCAGGAAAGCCAACCGGAGGAGAGAAAGTAGGTGCTGTTTTGGGAAAGGAAACATACTCAGCTACAATATCCCTTCCCGAGCATCTGAATTTAAAATTCTTGTTCAAAGAAGTCCGCTTCGGATGGACATTAAATTATGAAGAGAAAAGAATTATACTTGAGTGGTTCAAACTCATTCCGTGGTGAAGAAAAAGAAAAAACTCTTTTTCCTTACCCAGCCTTTACGATAAAAGCTCTATCATCTTTTCCGCAGCCTTTTGCTCCGCGTCCTTTTTGCTTTTCCCCGTACCTATGGTCCTGTACTTCTTCACTGTACACTCAACGGTGAATATCTTATCATGTTCCGGACCTTCCATTTTTATAACCCTGTAAACGGGTTTTTCCTTCCATCTGCCTTGGGTTATCTCCTGTAGTAAGCTTTTATAGTCTTTTCTTATCCTCTGTTCCCTTACTGTTTGTATTATTTTTTTTTCAAAAAGTTTTGCAAATATATCCTTAACGAGATTGGCATTCCTGTCGCAGTCAATATATATGGATGCCCATAAGGCTTCAAATACATCGCTCATAATGGATATGTTGTTCCTCGTACCCTTTAAATGTTCCCTTTTGCTCAGCCTTATGTAATTCTGTAGATCAAGTTCCTTGGCAAGTTCCGAAAGAAAATCTTCACTTATAAGGAAAGCCTTTAAAGGCGCAAGCGCGCCTTCCCTTTTTCTCGGAAAATTTTTAACGAGTATATCAACTATTATGAAGTTAACTATAGCATCTCCGAGGAATTCAAGGACTTCATAGTGGGAACCTCCGGACTCCTTTGCGTAGGATACATGGGTTAATGCCTGAACGAGCAATCCTTTATCCTTAAATTTGTAGCCTATTTTTTCTTCTAAGCTTTCCGCGTTAAACTTTCCTGAAAAGGATGCTTGCATTTGTACCACCGAATCCGAAGGCGTTGGAAAGAGCTACATTTACCTCTTGTTTTACAGCTTTGTTCGGTACATAGTCAAGATCGCAATCGGGATCGGGATTTTCCAGATTTATGGTAGGGGGTATTATTCCTGTCTCTATCGTTTTTACCGTAGCTATTGCTTCAACTGCGGCAGCACCCCCCAGTAGGTGTCCTATCATTGATTTATTTGAGCTTATCTTAAGCTTATAGGCATGATCACCGAATAATTTTTTTATAGCCATGGTTTCTGTTTTATCATTTAGAGGTGTTGATGTACCGTGAGCGTTTATATAGTCAACTTCCTCAGGTTTTGTTTTACCGTCTTCCAGGGCTAATCTCATACATTCATAGGCACCCTCACCGTCCGCACAGGGGGCGGTTATGTGATAAGCATCGTCGGTGGCTCCGTAACCTACAATTTCAGCATATATCTTCGCCCCCCTTGCTTTTGCGTGTTCATACTCTTCAAGAATGAGGACACCAGCACCTTCTCCCATAACAAAACCGTCCCTGTCTTTATCAAAAGGTCTTGATGCCTTTTGTGGTTCATCGTTTCTTGTTGAGAGGGCTTTCATATTTGCAAATCCCGCCACCCCAAGGGGTGTTATAGCACTTTCACTACCGCCTGCTATTATAATATCCGCGTCTCCTGTCTGAATTAGCCTTAAGGCATCACCTATAGCATGGTTGCCCGTCGCACAAGCGGATACAACCGCGTAGTTAACCCCTTTAAATCCCCACCTTATGGCAACATAGCCCGAAGCCATATTTGATATCCCAGAGGGTACAAAAAAGGGTGAAACCCTTCTTGCTCCCTTTTCAAGGAGTGTGCGGGTATTTTCTTCTATATCCCTCAGACCTCCTATCCCCGAACCTATGATTACGCCCACCCTGTACGGATCAATTTTTGTTTCCAAAAGACCGCTATCTTTAAGAGCTTCTTCCGTGGCTATCACCGCGAACTTTATGAAATCGGAGATCCTTTGGGCTTCCTTTCTATCAAAATATTGAAGGAAATCAACATCCTTAACTTCACCGCCTATATGAACAGGAAGACCCCATTCAACCGGATCAAACCTCTTTATCCTGTCTATACCGCTGATGCCCGCGGTGAGGTTGCTCCAGAATTTTTCAACTCCGGTCCCTATGGGGGATACTACTCCCAAACCGGTTACAACTACCCTTCTCATAATAGGTGAGTTTACTTTACCTTCTCCTTAAGGTAGTTAATAACATCCCCAACCGTCTGGATCTTTTCCGCATCTTCGTCGGGTATCTCTATCCCGAACTCTTCTTCAAAAGCCATTATGAGTTCTACCACATCAAGGGAATCCGCCCCAAGATCGTCAACAAACTTTGCATCATCGGTCAGCTTTTCTATTTCTACTCCGAGCTGATCTGCTATGATCTCTTTTACCTTCTGTTCAAGTTCCATTTCAACACCTCCTGAACCTTTTTATTTATAGCATTCCTCCGTTAACATGAATAATCTCGCCCGTTATATAAGAGGCCATATCGGAGCTGAGAAACAGGACAACATCCGCAACCTCTTCCGGTGATCCGAATCTTCCGAGAACTATGTGGGATTTATACCACTCCTTGACTTCCTCGGAAAGACCTGCGGTCATGTCAGTTTCTATAAAACCTGGAGCAACCGCATTAACCGTTATATTTCTAGGTCCCAGCTCCTTTGCGAGGGATTTTGTAAATCCCAAAAGGGCGGATTTGGATGCGGAATAGTTAGTCTGACCCTGATTTCCTGCAAAACCTATAACGGAAGACATATTTATTATCCTTCCCCACCTTTTTTTAATCATGCCCCTCACCACCCTTTTGGTTACCCTGAAGGTACCGTTCAGATTTACATTGATCACATCTTCCCAATCCTCATCGGACATTCTCATAAATAGAGCATCCCTTGTTATACCCGCGTTGTTCACAAGTATATCTATGTCTCCGAACTCTTCGTTTATCTTTTCAAAAGCTTCTTCAATAGATTTATCATCCCTTAGATCCATTTTTACACCTATAGCATTAACACCATACGATTTTAAGGATTCCGCAACTTCCTTTGCCTTTTCCTCAGTTGTTCCTGTTACAACAACATCGGCTCCCGCCTTTGCAAGCCTGTGGACTATAGCTTTACCTATACCCCTTGTGGAGCCAGTTACAAGGGCTTTTTTCCCTTTCAGATCAAGCATGGGCTGTAAAATTATAGCAAATTTCCGATTTAGGTGCTATATTTAGAATTTGGTATTATGATATTTATTTTAATTCCTTTGCTTCTTATTACATTATCATGCAGTCAAAAAGCAAGGACACTTTCTGATTATGAAAAGGAGAATCCTTATCCTGCTGTGGAGGGAAAAGAAAAAATAACTGCAAAGGGAAGCATATATGCCACGGGCGACAATATGGCAAACCTTTATGCGGAGAACAGGGCGGTTTCTGTAGGAGATGTTATATTTATTGAGGTTATAGAAAGTGTCAATGCCCTTGAAACAGTAACTAACAATACGGGAAGGAGGACAAAGATCTCTCAAGCCCTATCCGCCCTTTTCGGAAAGACCGAGGATTCCTTAGCTAAGATGCTTGAGGCAAAGGGTGAGTTGTCCTCTTTGGGTACGGGAAGACTTCAACAGAGGGGTATGTTAACAACCAGGATGGCGGGCAGGGTAATGAAGGTGTATCCTAACGGTACTATGCTTGTTGAAGCCAAAAAGTACATATCAATTAACGATTCTCAGAAGCTAATAGTTTTAAGGGGTATAGTAAGACCGGAGGATATAGACAGTACCAATACTGTTCCAAGTAATCGTATAGCCAACCTTGAGGTGATATTGGACGGAAAAGGTTTCCTTGTGGACGGGGGTAAGCCGGGATGGTTAACGAGATTCTTTGCAAAGGTCTTGCCTTTTTAATGTTATTTTCTTCCCTTTCTTACGCTGTTAAGCTCAGAGACATAGCCAGCTTTGAGGGTAACAGGGGCAACTTTATAGTGGGCTACGGTCTTGTGGTGGGTCTTAACGGTACAGGTGATACAAGAAGTACCTTTTTCACTGTTAAGAGTCTTACCAATGCGCTTCAGAAGATGGGTATAGTGGTTGACCCCCGCAGGATCACCATCAGGAATGTTGCTGCGGTCATAGTAACCGCAAAGGTTCCCCCCTCCGCAAAGGCGGGTATGACAGTAGACGTTGATGTTGCCTCCGTAGGAGATGCAAGGAGCCTTGAAGGGGGCACCTTAATACTTACTCCCCTTAAGGGTCCCGACGGGAAAATATATGCCCTTGCCCAGGGTCAGGTTATAGTGGGAGGTTATGAGGCAAGGGGTATAGCATCGTTGAGGAGGAAGAATGTAACAACTGTGGGAAGGATACCCAACGGTGCAATCCTGGAGAGGGACATTCCTTCAAATTACGATATGAAGGAAGTTCACATTTATCTTAATAATCCGGATTTTTCAACCGCCAAAGCGGTGGTTGACGCTATTAACAGTAAATTCGGTGAAAACACCGCAGTTGCCCTTGATGCTACTACCATAAGGGTGAATATACCCGAGAAGGAGAATTATGTCAGCTTTTTAGCACAGGTAGAGAATATAGATATAGAAGTACCAATCGTTCCTAAGGTTGTCATAGATAGCAGAACCGGAACCATAGTTTTCGGTGGTGATGTTACCATAAAACCCGTGGCGGTTGCGGTAGGCAGTCTTACCGTAAGGATAAAGGAAACGCCTCAAGTTTCTCAGCCCCAACCCTTTGCAGGAGGTCAGACGCAGGTTGTACCAAGGACTCAAGTACAGGTTGAGGAGGAAGGGAAAAGGCTTGTCCAAATTAAAGGGGCTAAGGTATCGGAACTTGTTGAATCACTTAACAGAATAGGAGCAACCCCCAGGGAGATAATATCTATACTTCAGGCTATAAAGTCCGCTGGAGCCTTAAATGCCAAGCTGGAGGTCCTCTGATGGAGGTAAGATTTGAATCACCATCTTACTTCAGTGATGTTCTTAAAAGGAGGGATAAAAAAACTGCTGTGAGGGAATTTGAAGCCCTTATGATAAAGGCGATGCTGAGAGAAGCCTTGAAACCTACCCTCTCAAATAAAAGCTTCGGTTACAGGATGTACTACGATTACTTTCTTGAAGCTGTAAGCAAAAAAATGGCAGAATCTGGCGGTATAGGTTTGGGAAAGTTTATAATGGAAAAGATAGAAGCGGAGAATGATAGGCGTTGATCTTGTTCAAAATAAACGCATAGGGGAGGCAGTGGAGAGATTTGGAGAGAAGTTCCTAAGAAGGATTTATACGGAAAAGGAGCTTGAGTATTGTAACAATCAGAAGGCTAAGATACCCTGTCTTGCAGCAAGGTGGGCGTGTAAAGAAGCGGTTATAAAGGCGGTGTTTCAGGAAACGGGAATGTTGTTAAAGTTTAAGGAGATAGAAGTTAATGGCAGGACGGGATTTCCTGCTAAGGTAACAATAAAAAATGAAAAGGTTATTAAGATGCTCGGGGAGAAGACAATTATAGTATCCCTTTCCCACGAAAGGGATCATTCTGTGGCGGTTGCCCTTATAAAATGAGCGAATATATAAGGGAGATAGAGGAGTTTATAGCCAATCTGAGGGGAGGAACGCCCTTCCTATCACCCCGTGAAAGGATGTATATATTGAACTTAGAAAAAAAGGGTGTACCCCTTGAGTTATTAAAAAGAGTAATAAAAAAGTGTTTTGTTTCCCTTCCTCCCGAAAGGAGATATAAGTTTTCCGTTAATATGTGTAAAAGGCTTGTGGAAGAGGAAATAAAAAGGCGTAAAGAAAGACCCCCGGAAACGGTGCCTTGGCTTGAAACTTTTAAAAGGAAGCTGGAAAGCGTAGGAGTACTTGATTATCCTTTACCTTCAACGGAGGAGGAGGCGGAAAGGATACTGCGCAATATTGAAAATGATATTGTTAGAAGGTTGTGGGATAAATTGGATAGGGACAAAAGAAGGGAGATTTTGCGTAAGTATGAAAAGTATAAGAACAATGAAAGGGTTTATAAGATGCTGATAAGAAGGGAATTACTCAAGATGTTCAACATACCTCCCCTTTCCCTTTATATATCCTGAGCCATTGCGACCGCCTTCATCATTGACTTTGCCTTATTAACCGTTTCCTCCCACTCCCTTTCCGGTACAGAATCTGCAACTATACCCGCCCCCGCCTGCACAAAGATTTCATCCCCCCTTATCACCGCGGTTCTTATTGTAATTGCCATATCCATATTTCCATCAAAGGAGAAGTATCCTACGCTTCCCGCATATATGCCTCTTCTCTCAGGCTCAAGCTCCTCTATTATCTGCATAGCCCTAACCTTAGGCGCCCCCGATACCGTACCCGCGGGGAAGGTCGCCTTAAGAACATCAACAGCATCAAGCCCTTTCTTCAGCTTTCCCGACACATCACTCACTATATGCATAACATGGGAATATCTCTCTATCCTCATGAAGTTGTCAACCCTTACCGTCCCAGCTTCAGCCACCCTTCCCACATCGTTCCTTGCAAGATCAACAAGCATAAGGTGTTCCGCCCTTTCCTTTTCATCGTTAATAAGCTCCTCTTCAAGCCTTTTATCTTCCTCTTCCGTTTTGCCCCTCGGTCTTGTACCTGCTATCGGTCTCGTTTCTATCTTTCCGTCCTCAAGCCTTACAAGAATCTCCGGAGAAGATCCTATTACTTTACAGTGTTCCATCTCAAGATAGTACATGTAAGGTGAAGGATTGAGGGTTCTCAAAGCCCTGTAAATATTCTCGGGTTTCGCCCTCAGTTTACTTTTGAACCTTTGAGATAGGACCACCTGTATTACATCACCTTCCTCTATGTATCTCTTTGCCCTTTCAACCTTTTTCATAAAATCTTCCTTTGTTACATTACTCTTCCATTCCTCCAAGGAAGGTTCCTTATCTTCAAGGTTTATAAGGAATATATCTCCCTTCTCCTTGAGGGTGTTAACCGTCTCCTCTATTTTTTTAACCGCCTTTCTGTATTTAATTTCCGGATCATCCGTACCTATGAGGGGGACAATTATCTTTATCTTGGCGGACAAATTATCATAGACTATAAGAAGATCTGTAAGGGTCAAAAACATATCGTTGGTGCTTACAGGATCCGCATCCTTTTCAGGCACATTTTCATAGAACTTTATGATGTCATAACCTATGTATCCGACGAGACCTCCCCAGAACCTCGGTAAGTTACCGTCCTTCATGGGTTTAAAGGTTGAAAGCACCCTCTTTACATAACCCAAAGGATCGGAGGTATTCTTAAGGCTTATCCTTCCCGCATCATAAACCTCAACCACATCCTTTCTGCTCCTTATGTAAAAGGAACCACCTTTAATAAGGAAGGAGTATCTTCCCCATTTTTCACCTCCCTCCGCGCTCTCAAGCAGTATGTTGAAACTACCTTCGTCTTTGAGTTTAAGGAATATGGAAAGTGGAGTTTCCGTATCCGCAAGGATTTCCGTATATAAAGGCACTACCGAATATTCCTTTATAAGTTTTTTAAATTCATCAAGGGTCAAGTTAAATCTCATCTACAGAAATTATCCTATATTAACTTTGTCTTTTCAAATGCTATAATATCCACTCCCATGGAGTTTGTGAAACTTCAAGGATCTGGAAACGATTTTATCGTCATAGATAACAGGGAAGGAGAGGTGGAAAGAAAACTTAAGGAGCTTAATGTAAGTGTTGAGGAGTTTGTGAAGAAAGTTTGTGCGAGGCGCACGGGAGTAGGGGCGGACGGACTTATATTGATAGAAAAGCCAAGGGATCCGTCCAATGATTTTAGGTGGGAATTTTTTAATGCGGACGGCTCTGTTGCGGAGATGTGCGGTAATGGGTCAAGGTGTGCCATAAGGTTTTGCTATGAGAAAGGTATAACGGGAAGAAGGGTAAGGTTTGAAACCTTGGCTGGGGTTATAAAGGGTGAAGTTATAGGGAACGGTGAAAGGGTAAAGGTTCAGCTTACCAAACCCTCTTTACCAGAGCATAAGCTTTTGGATATTAACGGTAAGAGGCTTGAGGGCTTCTTTATAAATACGGGGGTTCCTCACTTTGTGGTCCCCGTAAAGGACCTTGATTCCGTTGATGTTGTTTCCTTGGGAAGGAAGATAAGGTTCCATAAGGAATTTGAACCTAAGGGTACAAATGTAAATTTCATAGAGGGGGAAGGCGAAGGCAGGATAAGAATAAGGACTTATGAAAGGGGTGTGGAAGGAGAGACCCTTGCATGCGGTACGGGTGCAACCGCCTCCGCCATTATAGCTTACAGTTCCGAGATGGTGAAAAGCAAACCCGTAGAGGTGGTTACTAAGGGTGGAGAGACCTTATATATTCATTTTGATGATAAGTTTGAGGAAGTATTTCTTGAAGGATCCGTTTACAAGGTCTATGAAGGACTGCTGTTTTTTGAGATCTTTTGAAAAATTATAAAACCCAAAAGGGGAAAGACCGTCATAAGAAGAACAGAAAGTTTATAGTTGTCATTTGTTACAAAAAGGAAAAGGGACCATATAAGCAAACCTGTTGTTGACGCTATCCTCTCTGAGAGAGAAAGGAAGGATAGTCTTACGGATGCTTGTCCCTCAGGGAACTCCTTAAGTATGAGGAGTCTTGAACATGTCCACAGATGGGCGAGGGATATACCAGCCCAGAAGCCTATACCTACAAGCAGGAAAGAGGGTGTTAGGGGAAGAAGCAGAAGGAATATAATCCATAGTATAAAGCCTACACCGAATAACCTTTTTATATCTTTTATCCTATCCGCAAGCTTTCCCCACAAAATACCACCAGTTACACCTCCGAGGGCGGAAAGGCCTATTATCTTGTAAATCTCCGCATTTTCAAGCCCGTAAACCTCTCTCAGATAGATGCCCATCATTGCTATTAATGTGTTTGCCACTTCCGTGAGGGACAGTATGGCTAATATGGTCAGTAAAAATCTCTTATCCTTGAATACTTCCCTTAAGGACACGGGATATGTTTGGGGTGGATTTTTTATAAGGATGAAGGCGGGTAAGGATAAAAGCAGGAACAGGCCTCCTATGGGTATGTAACCTTCAGGCGGTTCAAGGATATCTATTAAAAATAGTAGGGAAACTGCGGATGCTACATATCCGAGGGCTACACCGAGTCCTGATGTTATTCCCCTTTCATTGAACTCTAAAAGAAGGGAATTGTAAAAGACAAAGGCTTGTTGATGAAACAGGGCTAAAAGCATGAATATGAAAAGTGAGATAATGGGTGTGCCATGGGTAAAATAAAGCAATCCGCAAAATAGGGATACGCCAACGCTGAAGTACATAAAGTATGTTTTTCTTTTTGCCTCCCTGTCCGCCTTTTTACCGAGGAGCAGGGCTAAGACAAAAGAGACAGCAAAGGACAAGCCGTAAAGTGTACTGTAAACCTTTGTATCTATATACTGGGTTATGTAGAGGGGAAAGAAGGTGGAGAATACGAGGGCACCGAGTATGGTTTCACCGCTGTCAAAGAGGCCGAAGGCTAACTTCTTAAGCACTATTTTTCTGTTTTTATCTCTTCTGATTCACACTCGTCGCTCTCGCCCATTTCGTCCCTTTTACACTGTTCAAGGGGTATGATCTTGTAGAACATTTCCGTGTAGGTATCAAAGTTTTTGAGGATCTCCTCACCCCACGGACTGCCCGTAAACTCGGTGTGTCTTGATACAAGATCTTTTAACTCATTGTACTCGTCCGAATCTTTAAGCTTTCGCAGAATGACATAGGAGTAATTGAGTTTGTCCTCAAGTGTGCGGTCAAGGTCAAGTATGTAAGCGTAACCTCCTGTCATACCCGCACCCACGTTGTAACCGGTTGTACCAAGAACTACAACTATTCCTCCCGTCATGTATTCACAGCAGTGATGTCCCGTACCTTCAACTACAGCTATCGCACCGCTGTTCCTTATTGCAAATCTTTCTCCAGCCCTTCCTGAGGCGTAGAATTCACCGCCCGTAGCGCCGTAAAGGACCGTGTTGCCGACTATTACATTATCCTTTGTATTTTCTATCTCCGGGTCCCTTATTATGATCCTTCCGCCGTACATTCCTTTACCCGCATAATCGTTGGCGGAACCTTCAAGTATTAGGGTAACACCCCTGTGATTAAAGGCGCCGAAACTCTGACCTGCGGTTCCCTTAAAACGCAACCTTATTGTATCTTCGGGTAAGCCTTCATCTTTATACTTTACCGATATGTAATAATTGAGCTTTGTAGGTATGGTCCTGTCCACATTCCTTATTTCATACTCCCTTTCAACCTTTTCTCCCTTCTCTATGAAGGGTAATATCTCATTCACTATTTTGTCGTTCAAAGAAGGTTCTGGATTGTCATTCCTTTCAACCTTACACTTCCTTTCACCCTTAGTGCTTACAGAAGACAGAAGGTCATTTAGTTTTATTCTTTTACTTCCGGGATAATCATCAAAGGTTTTTACCTCCAAAAGATCAACCCTTCCGACAATTTCATCAATACTTCTGAAGCCCATCTCCGCAAGGATTTCCCTCACCTCCCGGGCTACAGCCCTGAAGTATGCCATTACATTCTCAACCTTTCCTTTGAACTTTGCTACATATTTGGGATCCTGGGTTGCAACACCGGTGGGGCATGTGTTGAGATGGCACTGCCTTGCCATAACACAGCCTTCCGCTATCATAGCTGCGGTGCCGAAGCCAAATTCCTCCGCCCCGAGGAGTGCAGCTATTATTACATCTTTGCCTGTTTTAAGACCTCCGTCCACCCTTACCCTTATCTTATCCCTTAGATTGTTCTCCATAAGTACTCTTTGCGTTTCCGCAAGCCCTATCTCCCAGTAGTTACCCGCATTCTTTATGGAAGAGTAAGGCGACGCTCCTGTTCCACCTTCCGCTCCGCTTATCTGTACCGTATCCGCATAAGCCTTTGCGACACCTGCAGCTACGGTTCCCACACCCCTTTCCGCTACAAGCTTTACGCATACACGTGCTTCCGGATTGGCTTGTTTAAGATCGTGTATAAGCTGGGCAAGGTCCTCTATGGAGTATATGTCATGATGGGGAGGCGGTGATATGAGGGTTACTCCTGGCTGAGAATGTCTTAATTTGGCAATGTATTCGTTAACCTTGTGACCTGGAAGCTGTCCACCTTCCCCCGGTTTTGCACCTTGGGCTATCTTAATCTCTATCTCCTTGGCGGTTGCGAGATAGGTGGGTGTAACACCGAATCTTCCCGACGCCACCTGCTTTATAGCACTGTTCTTTATCGTCCAGTATCTGGCTGGGTCTTCACCACCTTCACCGCTGTTACTTTTCATACCCAATCTGTTGCAAGCCTCCGCTATAACTTCGTGGGCTTCCTTTGAGAGGGCGCCCAAGGACATCCCTCCGGTGGTAAATCTCTTAAGGATTTCCTCTTCGGGTTCTACTTCATCTATGGGTATGGGATTCTTTGCCCTTTTGTAGTCAAGAAGATCCCTTATGAAGGTGGGTCTTGAATTTTCCGCTATTTCCGAGAATTTTTTATAATCTTCATAATCCTTTGTATCAAGGAACTTATGAAGGGATCTTACAACGAAGGGTGACCATGCGTGCCACTCCCCGCCCTTTCTGAACTTCATATCACCGCCGTACTCAAGGACGGGTTTTTCTTCATCAAAGGCTTTTTTGTGTCTTATTAAGGTTGCCTCTTCTATCTCCTTTATACCGTCCGCCTCAAGTGTAACAGGTGTGCCGGTAAAGTATTTATCAACAAAATCTTTATTAAGACAAACCGTATCGAAGAGCTGGGAACCGTGATAAGAGTTTAGGGTTGATATGCCCATCTTGGACATTATCTTAAGAAGACCCTCCTCAAGGGCTTTTTTATAGTTGAATATAGCTTCTTCAACGGAAAGGTTTACCTCTCCCTTGGCACACAGATCCTTTATTGTCTGGTAGGCGAGATAAGGATAGATAGCGGATGCACCGTAACCTATAAGACACGCCATGTGGTGGGTGTCCCTTGCCTCACCCGTTTCAACTATAAAGGAAACCCTTGACAGTAGCCCCTTCTTTGCAAGGTGCTTCACACAAGAAGCAACTGCCAACAGGCTCGGTAGGGCTACCCTGTACTTTGATATGTTTCTATCAGTGAGTATTATTATCGTAGCTCCCTCTTTTACAGCCTCTTCCACCCTTCTTTGTAAGGTTTCTATACCCAGCTCAATATCTATTATTTCCTTACCTTCATATACCGCGTCCATAAGTATCTCCGATATTCTCCTCTCTCCCGCCATATCCTGAAGCTCAACGACGCTGTAACTTCTGTCTATGGGATAGGTGTAAGGTATCCTTGCTACCTTGAATTCATCCTGTTCTTCTATACTTCTGAGCTGATAATCAAGTAGTATGGGTGAATCTATCTGTAGCCTGCGTGCGTGTTCTGGGGTTTCCTCAAGGAAGTTCCTTTTATAGCCGAGGTTCATCTTAAGGGACATAACTATCTTTTCCCTTATGGGATCAATAGGGGGATTTGTAACCTGAGCGAACCTCTGTTTAAAGTATCTGAAGAGTAGGGGCGGTCTTTCCGCCAGAGGAGGAAGGGGTGTATCGTCACCCATGGAGAAGGTAAGCTCCTTTCCGTTCTCCGCCATGTACTTTATAACATTTTTTATTTCCTCTTGAGTGTAGCCAAAGGCTATCTGTTTTCTTAGTCTCTCATCATCATCAAGGTCTTTCATCCTTAGATCCCTCTCAATATCGGAGAGCCTTATAAGATGGCTGTCCACCCATTCTTTGTAAGGTTTTGACTCTGAAAGCTCCTTCAGAATATCTTCCGTCTTTTTGATTACACCCTTTTCAAGGTCTATGCTTATTGTGTCTCCCGGTCCGAGCCTTCCCTTTTCCTTTATCTTTCTGTTCCCGAGATCAACCATGCCTATTTCAGAACCGAGAACAACTATACCGTCCTCTGTTATTACATACCTTGCGGGTCTCAAGCCGTTTCTATCAAGATGGGCGCCTATAACTTTTCCATCGGTGAATGTAATACTTGCGGGACCGTCCCATGGTTTCATCTGTAACATTTTGTATTCAAAGAATGCCTTAACCTCATCGCTGAATTCCTTAACATTTTCAAAGGCAGGGGGTATCATCATATTTATTGCATGCTCCGGTGAGTATCCTGCAAACATGAGCAGTTCATACACCCTGTCCAAAGAGGCGGAGTCACTTTCATCGCATGATACGAGGGGTTTAACGAGATCAATGTTTTTACCGAATACCTTTGAAGAAAGTTCACTTTCAAGGGCAAGCATCCAGTTCCTGTTACCCTGAAGTGTGTTTATCTCACCGTTATGGGCTGTCCATCTCAAAGGTTGGGCAAGCTCCCACCTTGGAAAGGTATTCGTTGAATATCTCTGATGGAACATACAAAAGGCGGATTCTATCAAATCGTTTTTCAGATCGGGATAGAAGTTATCAATCTGGGGGGCTACAAGCATTCCCTTGTAAACCATCACCCTTGAGGACAGAGAAGCAATATAAACTTTCCCTTGAATCCTTTTATCTTTCTCTATTTTCCTCCTTAAAAGGAACAGTTCAATTTCCCTTTTTTCTTCTGGTATGTTTTCAAGATCAAGGAGCAGATGTTTTATGGCGGGCATAACCTTGAGGGCGGATTCCCCTATGGCTTCCGTATTTACGGGTACATCCCTCCAGCCTACTACCTTTATGCCTGTTTCCGAGATGATATCCTCTATGTGTCTCTCTACCGGTTCATATAGAAAAAGCACACCTACAGCAAGATTTTCTGGAGAGGATAGGTTGAGTTTTTGATTTTCAATGTAGTCTAAGAAAAACCTAAGAGGTATCTGGATAAGTATTCCCGCACCGTCTCCCGTTTTCTTATCCCCTCCTATTGCACCCCTGTGGGTAAGATTTTTAACCGCTTCTATGCCCCACTTTACAATTTGGTGGGTTTTTTTGCCAGAAACATCACATACAAATCCAACTCCGCAAGCATCATACTCCTTTTGGATCATCCTTCTACCTCAAGTATATATTTAAGCAGAGAAAGTATATATAATATAGGAAAAAAATCAAGACTTAGAAAGTAATTCCCTTATATACCTGTCTTTATCTTTGTCGTCTTCCGAGTCAAGCATACCGAGTATAAGCCACCTTTTCTTTTCTCCGTAGGTTACATATATTCTGCCTCCTTGAGGTTTAAGCTTGAAAACACCCTTGACCCCTTTAAGCATCTCCATATCTTCTTTATCCTCCTTGTAATCTAATAGGAGTATTTCCCTTACAAAAGAGGATTTTCTGGAAGGGTCAAGGTTTGCAAGCTCCCTTACCGCCCTTTCGGAGAACTCTATATTTTTAAACAAGCTTGTCAGGACTTCTTTGTACACTTCTACTTTGTTCTTACTTTCTGAATTGTTGGCGGATTCAAACTCATGGACCTTTTTCCTTAGACTTGTATTTTCCGATTCCAAATCTTTAATCCTGTTTTTTAGCCTTCTGTTTTCTTCTTCCAGTAAAGAGAGCTTATTGTTTAATTCCCTAACTGTTTTTGACAATTTCTTCCTTGTCTTTCTGAGCTGGGCTATTTCCTTTTTAAAATTGTCATTGCCCGAATCTTCCCGTATCTCACCCAGCATTCTGAACAACCTTGCGTTTGCCTTTTTAAGCCTATCCTCCCTTTCCTTATATTCCTCCAGCATATCTTCAAGTTCCTTTATCTTCCTTTCCAGTTCTTCCTTTTGTTCCTCAAGCCTGCCCCTTTTGTAAAGGATGCTGTCAAATACCTCCTCTGAATCAGGCGGGAATATGTCATGTTTTAAAAGCAGTTTTTCAAGTTGGTTTTCAATATCCGCCTTCTCCTTCTTAAGCAGGTCCATAAGTTCCTGTCTTAACTTGCTTTCCTCCCTGAGTCTTTTGAGCTCTTCCCTGTTTGCTTCAAGTTCTTTTCTTAGTCTGTTTCTCTCTTCGGTTATCTTTCTTATATTCCTTTCCACAGGTGATTCAAACAACCATATCAGCATAAGGCTCAGGGTTATGGACGGAAGATCCATGTATATTATGCTTATATCTCTTTTTAAAATGCTAAGCATTATTATCTGGGAAAAGAGAAGATAGCTGAGCCATAAAACGGTGGATCTCCTCTGTCCGAAAAGCCATCCGAGGAAGAGTGCCAAATTGAAGGATGTTACTATTACGAAGTTGTAGACATCGGTGGGAAACAGTGGAATGGGCAGAATATTCTCAAGGGTTGAATATCCGAGTAAAAAATTATAGGCAAGGAGAAGGAAAAGTAATGTTAATACATCCTTCATATTTATTAATCTAATACCTTATGTAATCTTTCCATATTTATATCTTCAAGGAGTCTGTAGTCCTTCTTTATATCCCTTCCTGCCCTTGTAAGATAACCTCCGACCATCATCGCATTTACCATCAATGCTGCCATACCGTGAAAGTCTCCGAGGGTTTGTTCCCTTCCTCCGCATAATCTGAGTTCCGCCTTAGGATTTGTAAACCTGAACATGGCTATTATCCTGAGTGCTTCAAGGGGTGAAACACCCCTCCTGTATTCAAGGGGTGTTCCGGGTATGGGCATAAGAAAGTTAAGGGGTATGGAGTCAACCTCAAGCTCCCTGTAAGTGAGGGCAAGATCAACCCTGTCCTCAAGGGATTCCCCCATACCGAATATACCGCCCGAGCATGTGGAAAGCCCAGTTTCCTTTATCCTTCTTATGGTCTCATACCTTTCTTCCCACTTGTGGGTTGTTACTATTTTGGGAAAGTAATTCCTTGAAGTTTCAAGATTGTGATTTACCCTTCTTACCCCCGCGTTTTTAAGCTTTTTTAATTGTTCGTAACTCAACGTACCCCCGGACACGCATACATTTATGGGTAGTTTTTCCTTCTTTTTTATCTCTTCAACCGCTTCCGCAATCTTATCAACCTCTTCATCCGTTGCGGATTTACCACTTACAACAACACAGTATCTATTGGCGCCGTACTCTATACCTCTGTGGGCACCTTCAACTATTTCCTCTTTGGGTACGAGCTTATAAACATTTATGGGCGCCTTGTAAAACTTTGATTGGGCACAGAAACTGCAATCCTCTTCACACGCCCCGCTCTTTGCATTTATAATGGAGCAGAATTCTATTTTGTTCTCGGGAAAGAAATGATTTCTTATCCTGTGGGCATAGTAGGTCAGAAGCGGGACATAAACATTGTCAACCTTTAAAAGGGTAAGGGCTTCCTCCTTTGTCAGAGGCTCGTAACTTATTGACTTTTCGTAAAGATCTATGATAAATCTCTCCATTTTATCCATAATAATACCTCCCTTAAAAGGTTTCTTTATAATATCAAAAAATGGAGGTAAAGAAAATAACAACACCCCTTACAGAGGATGTGATAGAGGATCTAAGGGCTGGTGATAAGGTTTTGATAACGGGGTATATATATACTGCAAGGGACGCTGCGCACAAAAGGATGGTTGAGGCTCTTGAAAGGGGTGAGGATCTGCCCTTTGATATAAAGGGTCAGATAATATACTATGTGGGTCCCACACCGCCGAAGCCCGGACAGATTATAGGTTCCGCGGGTCCTACAACCGCCAAAAGGATGGACAAGTATGTGGAACCCCTTCTTCAAAAAGGTCTTAAAGGTATGATAGGCAAGGGAAACAGGACACCCCCGGTTAGGGAACTTCTAAAAAAGTATAAAGCGGTTTATTTTGCAGCAATAGGGGGTACAGCTGTTCTCTTAAAGGAGCATATAAAATCTTCCGAGCTTATAGCTTACGAGGATCTCGGAACGGAAGCCATAAGAAGGCTTTATGTTGAGGACTTTCCTGTTATAGTAGCAAATGATATATACGGGGGGGATATATTTGAAGAGGGGATGAAAAGATATGCGGAGATAGAAATATAGCTTGACACATTGTAAGTGAGAATTATTTTCATTTAAACCATGGAGGATAGGATGGCGGAAAAGGTTTATATATTTGATACAACCCTCAGGGACGGAGAACAGGCTCCCGGTTTTTCTATGACAACCGAGGAAAAACTTCAGATGGCACATCAGCTTGCGAGGTTGAAGGTTGATATTATAGAAGCGGGGTTCGCCGCCGCTTCAAAGGGTGATTACTCCGCCATAAGACTCATCTCTGAGGAAGTAAAGGGTGTAACCGTATGCTCGCTTGCAAGGGCGGTTGAAAAGGATATAGAGATAGCTGCTTCCGCCCTTGAACCTGCGGAAAGAAAGAGGATACACACATTTATAGCTACCTCCGAGATACACATGAAGTACAAGCTTAAAATGTCGCCCGAGGATGTCCTTGAAAGGGCAAGGAAGGCTGTTTCCTTTGCGAGAAACTTTACGGATGATGTGGAATTTTCCTGCGAGGATGCTACAAGAAGTCAAAGGGATTTTCTATATAAAATTATTGAAGAGACTATAAAATCGGGAGCCACCGTTATAAATATCCCGGACACGGTAGGTTATGCTATCCCCGAGGAGTTCGGAGATCTTATAGAAGGCATAATGAACAATGTTCCCAACATAGACAAGGTGGTTTTGAGCGTTCACTGTCATGATGATCTTGGTTTGGCTACCGCCAACTCCTTAACCGCGGTGCTTCACGGTGCGAGACAGATAGAGTGTACTATAAACGGTATAGGTGAAAGGGCGGGAAATGCAAGCCTTGAAGAGGTTGTTATGGCTATAAAAACAAGGAAGGACATATTTAAGGATTTATACACAGATGTTAATACGAAGGAGATATACAAAACGAGCAGGCTGTTGTGCAGGATAACGGGAAGTTTTGTGCAACCGAATAAGGCTATAGTAGGGGACAACGCCTTTGCACATGAGTCCGGCATACATCAGCATGGTGTCCTTTCCCATCCTTTGACATATGAGATTATAAATCCGGAGGATGTGGGCTTTCCTATGAGCAGGATAGTGTTGGGCAAACATTCGGGAAGGCATGCCCTCAGGAGAAAACTTGAGGAGATGGGTGTAAGATTTACGGAAGAGGATCTTGACAGGATATTTGAGAAGTTTAAAGCCCTTGCGGATAAAAAGAAGGAGGTTTATGACGAGGATATTGAAGCCCTTATATATGAAGACTTTTTCAAAACAGGTGAGGAGGAGCCTGTTAGGGTCATACATTTTCAGGTGCAAAGCGGTGATGCCATAGTACCCACCGCAACCGTTAAATTGGAATATAAGGGTGAGGAGAGGACCGCAACTTCAACGGGCAACGGACCCGTTGATGCGACCATAAAGTCCATTGTAAAAGCCCTTGATATAAAACCGAGACTGCTTGACTATTCCATAAAAGCCCTTACACCTGATACAGAAGCTATGGCGGAAGCGAGGGTTGTCCTTGAACTTGGAGAGGTTAAGGCTTCGGGCAGGGGCACGGATACGGATGTTATAAAGGCGAGTGTTGATGCCTTCGTTGACGCTTTAAATAGGGCTATCGTTAGAAAGGAGTATATAATAAAAAGAAATATGGCAAAGAGAGAGGGTACTGTATAAAGGAGGATGCTATGAAAAAGATTATTCTTGTCGGTCTTGTTTTGCCCCTGTTTTTAAGTGCAAGCTGTCAGGGATTTGGTGGTTCCTGCCCATCGGAGGATGAGGTAAGGGAGGCGGTAAAGGGACTTATCTCCGGGAATTATACGGTTGAGGACATATCTCCCTTGAAGCAGATAAGGGGTCTTTGTCAGGTTGTGGTAAAGGTAAGGAATCAGCCCATAGTGTTTTATATTGATCCCGAAGCCAAATATATACTTGCGGGGAATCTCTTAGAGATAGATACAAGGAAAAACCTTACCCGTGAAGTTGCAAGAGAGTACATGAAGGTTGATAAAAATATACTTGCGGAGCTTGAAAAGAGAGTAAACTTCACCTACGGTGAGGGTACCAAATATATATATTACATAACGGATCCCGATTGTCCCTTCTGTAAGAGGACCGAGCCCATTCTTGAGGAGTTTGCCAAAAAGCACAATGTAAAGATAAAGGTTATACTATTTCCCTTACCCATACATCCCGAAGCCTTTGCCAAATCGGTGGGTCTTATATGCGACAAGAAGGGATTTAAGGAGTTGATGAGCAAGAAAGAACTTGAGAAGCTTTATAAGAAATATAAGAGTGAGAAAAAACAGTGTGAAGCGGGTAAGAAGGCTGTAAGGGACAACCTTCAATTTTTGACCCATCAGATGGGTGTAACGGGTACCCCCACATTGGTAGGTATGAATGGCAAAATAATAAGCGGTGTGCCGAGGGAGGAAGATCTACTTGAGCTTATAAATTAAAAGGAGAAAGATATGCTTAGACTTTTTGTATTTTCCCTTTTATTTTCGGCTTTGTTTAATCTTTCCTTTTCCGCTGTTAAGCTCGCCTGTGTGGATACAACTACACTTTTAAAGGATTCTAAAAGGGTTAAGGAGGCACAAGATAAGC
Organism: Aquificales bacterium; assembly: GCA_027037055.1. Classification (GTDB taxonomy): domain Bacteria; phylum Aquificota; class Aquificia; order Aquificales; family Aquificaceae; genus WFWF01. Next base: position 47,471 of record JALWBR010000042.1, read on the forward strand.
TTAGGGCTAAGGTTATAGAATTTCAAAAGGAACTTGAAGCTAAAAGGAGAAGGCTTGAAGAATTGAAAAAGCAGATAGAGAGTAAGGCTATAAGTCAGCAGGCTAAGGAGGAAAAAATAAAGGAGTATCAAAGGATAGAGGCTGAAGGTTTTGAGCTTCAACAGAAAGCCCAGAGGGAGATAGCCTCTTTAAAAGAACAGCTTGAGAATCAGGTTTTGGAAGAGGTCAAGAAGGTTGTTGAGCAAGTGGCTGTTCAGAAGGGGTACGACGGGGTTATTGACTGTGCGGTTTTTCTTTACAGAGATAATAAGATAGGTGATATAACCTCGGAAGTTCTCAATGCCCTTGACAGTATGAAATGAAGCTCGGAGAGATAGCTGAGGTTGTCGGGGGAAAACTCGTAGGCGATCCGTCCTATGAGGTAAAGGGGGTGGGAGTTCCAGGCAAAGCATCAGAAGAGGATATAGTATTCTGTGTCAAGGTAGAGGATACTGAGAGGGTTCCCGAGGGATCTCCCGTTGTTGTAAACAGGGAAGTGGACAGGAAAAACTATATAGTTGTAGATGATGTAAGATACGCCCTTGCCCTATTTCTTTCTGAATTTTTTAAAGAGAAACACCCCTCGGGGATATCCGATAGGGCTGTTATCGGTGAAGGCGTTGTAATAGGAGAAGATGTTTATATAGGTCCCTTCGTATATGTGGGTAAGGGTGTGGTTATAGAAAAGGGTGTTAAGATATATCCTTTTACTTATGTGGGAGAGGGAACATATATAGGTGAAGATACGGTTATATTCAGCGGTGTTCACATATATCCGCGGACACTCATAGGTAAAAATGTAAGGATTCACAGCGGTACGGTTATAGGGGCGGACGGCTTCGGCTATCACATTACCGATAGGGGTGTGATAAAGATCAATCACATAGGCAGGGTTATCATAGATGACGGTGTTGAGATAGGTGCCAATGTGTGCATTGACAGGGCTTTAATTGATGAGACGAGGATCTCAGAAGGTACCAAGATAGATAACTTGGTGCAAGTTGCCCACAATTGTAAGATAGGTAAGCATAATCTTATTGCGGGACAGACGGGATTTGCTGGTAGTGTTGAAACAGGAGAAGGAGTTATGTTGGGAGGTCAGGTAGGGGTGGCTGATCATGTGAAGATAGGGGACGGGGTGAAAGTTTCCGCCCAATCGGGAGTAACAAAGGACCTTGAGCCCGGAAAGGTTTACAGCTCTACCATATCAGCGGAGGAGATACATAGATGGAGACGGATACAGGCTATTATTAAAAGGCTTCCCGAGTTGTGGAGCAGAATTATCGGTAAGAAGCATTCGTAGGCTTGTTAAATAAGTTGACAAAAGGACGGGAGAGGTATTAGCCTTATTATTAATATAAGGAAGGAGGTTCAAAGTTGGCTGGACACAGTCATTGGGCACAGATAAAGCATAAGAAAGCAAAGGTAGATGCCCAAAGGGGTAAGCTTTTCAGCAAACTCATAAGGGAGATAACCGTTGCTGCAAGGGTAGGAGGAGGTAACCCCGAATTTAATCCGAGATTAAGAACCGCCATAGAGGCGGCAAAGAGGGCGAACATGCCCCTTGAAACCATAGAGAGGGCAATTAAGAAAGGAACTGGTGAATTGGAAGGCGAGCAGCTGGAAGAGGTCATCTATGAAGGTTATGCGCCCGGTGGTGTTGCGGTGATGGTGCTTGCTACAACAGACAACAAAAACAGAACCACCGCTGAGATCAGGCATGCCTTTACCAAGTTCGGCGGTAGTCTGGGTACATCGGGATGCGTTTCCTATCTTTTTGAGAAGAAAGGTATAATTGAAATTCCTTCTAACTCAATAAATGAAGATGAGTTGTTTGAAAAAGTTGTTGAGGCGGGGGCGGAGGATATGAGATTGGAGGGAGAGTTTTACAGGGTATTTACAAACCCGGAGGACCTTTATGATGTTAAGGAAAAGTTGGAGGGCGCGGGTGTATCGGTGGAAAAGGCTGAGATAAGTTGGATACCAACCACAACGGTAAACATTAATGATCCTGAGACCGCCAAGAAGGTTCTAAGATTACTGGATGCCCTTGATGATCTTGATGACACCCAGCAGGTTATTGCCAATTTTGAAATACCCGAGGAGATAATTCAGAAGGTGGAGGTTTGAGAGTTTCTATTTTCCTTTTCCTTCTTTTTATCCTGCCCGCATGTTCGGGAGCTTTTTGCAGGAAGGATACGAGAAATATACCAGATATCATACTTAAACCCCTTTACAAAGGATTTGATAAGCCAGTTTTCTTCGTTGGTAAAAGGGGTAAATTCTATGTTGTAGAACAGGAAGGCAGGATAAAAGTTATTGAGGGGGATAAGATCAGGATTTTTATTGACATAAGTAAAAGGATTGAAAACGGCGGTGAGAAGGGATTACTCGGGTTCGCCTTTCACCCTAAGGATCCAAAGCGTTTCTATATACACTATACGGTAAGGGAGAATTCTAAGCTTTACAGTGTTATTTCGGAGGTAACATTACCCGAAAAGAGGGAAAGGGTTCTTCTTAAGATATATCAGCCCTTTGACAATCACAACGGAGGACACTTAGAGTTCGGACCGGACGGCTACCTTTATATAGGTTTGGGTGACGGGGGAAGTGCCAACGATCCTTTGAACAGCGGTCAGCGTCTTGACACCCTTTTGGGCAAGATTTTAAGGATAGATGTAGATAAAGTGTCAAAAGGAAGGAATTATAGTGTACCCGAAGATAATCCCTTTGTGAAAGTTAAGGGTGCGAGAGGGGAGATATGGGCGTATGGCCTTAGGAATCCTTGGCGATTCAGCTTTGACCCAGTAAAAGGATACCTTTATGTGGGGGATGTGGGTCAGAATGCGAGGGAGGAGATAAATGTTGTGAGGAAGGGCGGTAATTACGGGTGGAGGGTTATGGAGGGGTCTATATGCACACCCGGTGTTAAAGATCCCTGCGATCCCTCCCTATATGAGAAGCCTATTTGGGAGTACGGAAGGAAGGACGGTATTGCGGTCATAGGCGGTTATGTCTATAGAGGCAAGGAATTCCCTGAGCTTTGCGGTGTTTACTTTTTCGGAGATTGGGGAACGGGCAGGATATGGGGACTCATATATGATGGTAGGAGGGTTATAAAACATAAACTTCTCGTTGACACTGATATGATGATAAGCTCCTTCGGGGCGGATGATGCGGGAAATGTTTATGTGGTTGACCAGAGGGGTAATATATACAGGATAGGGGTTAAGTGATGTTTGTTAAGATACTGCCTCAGGAGATAAGGAGAAAGATATCCGCGGGTGAGGTTATAGAGGGACCTTCCGATGTAGTAAAAGAGCTTGTGGAAAACTCCTTAGATGCAAGGGCAACCTTTGTTGAAGTGGAGATAATAAGGGGCGGAAAGTCGCTTATAAGGGTCAGTGATAACGGTACGGGTATCCATAAGGATGATATAGAAAAGGTTTTCCTTGAAGGTGCTACAAGTAAGATAGGGAAAGAGGAGGATCTTTTAAACATATCTACCTACGGTTTTAGGGGTGAAGCCCTTCATGCCATCACCTCTGTTAGCAGGACCTATATAAGATCAAGATATTTCCAGGACAAGGTGGGTAAAGAGATCTTTGTTGAAGGAGGAACCCTTTTGAGGGTGAGGGATAGGGGTATGGCATACGGAACGGAGGTAGAGGTAAGAGACCTTTTCTTCAATGTACCGGTAAGAAGAAAGTTTTTAAGGAAACAGGAAACTGAAAGAGGGAAGATACTAAAGATCATTAAAGAGTATGCCATGGCAAATCCGGAGATAGGATTCCGCCTTATTTCTGAGGGAAAAGAGATCCTGTGCCTTAAACCTGCGGGGGCGGAGGAAAGGATATGTGATATATTCGGTTATAATTTTGAGCATATTGAGGGGAGCAGGGGAATGATGTCAATTAATGCGTATATAGCAAGAAACACCGATCGGGGGGAGCTTTTTGTATTTATAAACGGCAGACCCGTGGCAAACAGAAATATTAAGGAGTTCCTAAGGAAACTAATAGGTTACAGGGCTTGTGGTATATTCTTTATTGACCTTCCCTTATACGCGGTTGATATAAATGTGCACCCGAAGAAGAGGGAGATAAGGATAAGAAGGGAAAGGGAAGTTCTCTCCGCAATAAGGGAGGTAGTAAATCCTCAGGAACCCACTTTTGAGGATCAAATTCTTTATCAAGAAACGCCCTCATACAACACCAAGTTGTTTGAGGTTCTCGGCACCATAGACGAAAGGATTATCATCGCTATTGTTGATGAGTTTCTTTACTTTTTTGATCAGCACCTTCTTTCCGAAAGGATAAACTATGAAAAGCTTGGCTATGAGGAGGATGAAGCCTGTAGAACCTCTGTGAAGGGGGGTCAAGTACTTTCAAAGAAAGCCCTTGAAGATCTTATAAGGGGCTGGTTTGATTTGGAGAACAAGCATGTATGCCCTCACGGAAGACCTATCTACTACAGGTTATCCATAAGGGAGATTTATAAAAATCTTGATCGCCCTTACTAAAATCTAAGCAATGTAGCGCCCCATGTTAATCCTCCCCCCATGGCTGTAAGAAGCACTATGTCTCCCCTTTTCAATCTTCCCTCTTCAAGGGCTTCGTAGAGCGCTATAGGGATGGATGCAGCACTTGTATTTCCGTATTTGTGTATATTTGTATAAACTTTCTCTTCGGGTATATTAAGTTTTTCCGCAAGGGAATTTATTATCCTTATATTTGCCTGATGGGGTATAACGAGATCCACATCCTCGGGAGATAATCCCGCCTTATCAAGTACATATCTGCATGCCTCTTCCATGCTTCTTACCGCTACCTTAAAAAGCTCCCTTCCTTTCATATTTATATATCCGCAAAGCGGAGCATAAAGAAGTTCCCAAAGGGAGCCGTCCGAATATATCCTTGAAGCGAGTATATCACTGCTACCTTCATCGTTTGTTAAAATGACGGAAGCGGCACCGTCACCGAACAGCACACATGTACTTCTGTCCTTCCAGTCAACGATGCCCGATATCTTTTCCGATCCTATCAGGAGTATCCTTTTGGCCCTCCCCGCGGATATCATACTCCATGCTACCTCAAGTCCGTATAAAAAACCGCTGCAAGCTGCCGACAGATCAAAGGCAAATATATCCTTAAGACCGAGCTTCTCCTGTACAAGACAAGCTGTTGAGGGAAACTGATTTTCAGGAGATAGGGTGGCGACTATTATGCCGTCTATATCTTCCTTTGATATGCCTGATCTTTCAATGGCTGATAAGGCTGATCTGTATGCCATATAGCTCGTTGTTTCATTTTCCGCTATCCTTCTTTCTTTTATTCCTGTCCTCGTGGTTATCCATTCATCGGAGGTGTCAACCATCTTTTCAAGATCAAAATTTGTAAGCCTTTTATTCGGTAAGTATATACCTACACCCTCTATTTTAAGACCCATCAGATCCTTGCCTCGGCGGGAGCCAGCTTTTTAACATTTTCAACCAGTTTCTCGTTGAAATGAGTATGCAGAAATTCACTGGCTACTCTTATTGCATTCTTTATAGCTTTGGCGTTTGCCTTTCCGTGGGTTATTATAACCGGTTTTTTAGCCCCGAGGAGGGGTATGCCTCCGTATTCTGTAAAATCAGCCTTCTTTTTAAACCTGTTTATGGCAGGTAGCATAAGGAATGCCCCTATTTTTGCAAGAAGGCTTTTTTCTACCTCTTCCCTTATCATCTGAATAACAGCCACCCCGAGGCTTTCACTTGTTTTAAGTATTATGTTACCTACAAAACCGTCACATACTATAACATGGAATGTGCCCGCATAGATGTCCCTTCCTTCCGCATTACCCACAAAGTTTAGCCCTGTCTGTTTAAGAAGGGGATAGGTTTCCTTAACAAGTTCATTTCCCTTTCCTTCTTCCTCTCCTATGCTTAAAAGACCTATTTTGGGATTTTTTATTCCGAGCATTTCCTCCGCATAGGTGTGACCTATGATGGCGAATTCAACCAAATGTTTGGGCTTACAGTCAACATTCGCACCCACATCTATAAGGACTGTTTTACCTTTCGGATTCGGGAGTGCAACCGCAATGGCTGGTCTGTCTATACCTTCCGTTGCCCCCACTATAAGCTTTCCTACCGCGAGGACCGCTCCCGTGTTTCCTGCTGAGACAAGGCCGTCCGCTATACCTTCCCTTACAAGCTTGCCTGCTATGTATAGGGAGGAGTTTTTCTTTCTCAAAACATTGGAAGGCGGTTCATCCATTGATATTACTTCTTCAGCGGGAACTATCTCAAGAAGATGTCTGTTTTTTACCTTTGAAGTGTCTATTATTCTCTTTATTCCCTTTTCATCACCTACAAGGAATACTTTTAGATTGTATTCATCCGCCGCGAGAATACAACCCTTTACTATCTCCTCGGGGGCATAGTCTCCCCCCATACAATCAACCGCTATACCGTTATTTTCCATCAGCCTACGTCTGTCACCTCGCGACCTTTGTAATAACCGCAGTAGGGACAAACGCGATGGGGTAATATCATCTCTCCGCAATTTGAACACTCCGATAAAGAAGGCACCCTCAGTCTATTAAAAAAGTTCTGAGCCCTTCTCTGGTCCCTTCTCCACCGAGAAGTTTTACTCTTGGGGACTGCCATTACTCATTACCTCCAGTATTCAAGAGATTTTTTAGTATAGCAAATTTTGGATTGATTTTGTTATCTTTTTCCTCTTTGAAGATAAATTCCGCCACACCAATGCAGTCCTGCTTACAGAGAGGCTTTATGGGAATGCTCAGAATGATCTGTTCCCTTATTATCTCTTCAATAACAAAGTTTTCTTCATCCTCTATAAAAGAAACATCAAGGTCTTCCCTCGTAAGTTCACCGTGAAACTTGGTATCAATCCCTTCAAGCCTTATGTCTTTTGATTGGGATATATCCTTTTTGTAAGTGTTCAAGCATCTGCTACATATTAGTTCTATCTCACCTTCCATATCAACATGGAGATTGTACCCGCCCTTTGCTTTTTTTATTTCTATGTAAACATTAACCGGTTCTTTGAGGTTGCCCGTATCCGCGGGTATTTTCAAATCAACAGGTTTTAAAACATAAGATCCTTTAAACACTTTAAAAGATTTAAAAATCTCCTTTAAGTTTAAGGTAGTCATGATAGTTTCTCCTGAAAAACGGATACTTAAGTTATATTAATAAGGTATGTTATTTTAACAGATTAGTCAAGAAGACCAGTGAAGTTTCTGCTGGAAAAGGGCCTAAGTAAATTAGGTAGATGGTTAAGATTCTTAGGCTATGAAGTAGAGTTTTTTAAAGGGGAAGTCAGCCTTTCGGATATAAGTGATACACACAAAATTGTTATTACGACATCAAGGAGGTTTGCTGATATTCTTTCAAGAAGAAGATTACCCTTCATCCTTGTGCCGAGGGATAACTGGGAGCTTCAACTTTGTATAGTAATAAGAAAACTTAATCTCGGAACGGAACCTTTGCTTAATATATGTGTTTACTGCGGTAAACCTCTTATTAAAGTAAGCAGGGAATCCGTGGCCGGCAAGGTCCCCGAGGGGGTACTTTTGTACGGTAAAAACTTTACTTTGTGTCCGGGATGCGGTGCTATCTTTTGGCAGGGTAGCCACTATGAGAGGATAAGGAATAAAATTAAGGAAATATTAAAAAAGTATCAGTGTGTATAATATACGCCCATGAGGAAAGTAGCCATAGTTATGGGGAGTAAAACGGATCTTGATCAAATGAAGCCGGCGGTGGATATTTTAAAGGAGTTCGGTGTTGAGTGTGAAGTTAGGATAATCTCCGCACACAGGACGCCCGATATATGTAAGGAATTTGCAGAGACCGCGAGGGAAAGGGGTGTGGAGGTAATAATAGCGGGTGCGGGCGGAGCAGCTCATTTGCCGGGTGTTGTGGCTTCCTATACGGATGTTCCCGTTATAGGTGTTCCCATAGCCCTTGAACCCCTTAAGGGGGTTGATGCCCTTTACTCAATAGTTCAGATGCCTGCGGGAATACCCGTTGCAACCGTTGGTATAGGCAATGCGAGGAATGCAGCCTTACTCGCCTTAAGGATATTAGCCCTTAAGTATGAGGATTTAAGAGAAAAACTTAAAGAGTATAAGGACCGCATGAGACAAAAGGTTATAGAAAGTGATAAGGAAATTAATTTGTGATATAATACAGCACCAATATGCCTAAGTTATCTCCTCGTGACATTAGAAGAAAAATACAGGGTATAAAAAATACGAGGCGTATAACCAACGCAATGAAGGTTGTTTCTGCTGCAAAGCTGAGAAAGGCTCAGGAGCTTCTTTATGCGTCAAGACCCTATTCGGAAAAGCTTTATGAAGTTATGGGCAGTTTGTCCTCCAAGATAGACAGGGACAGTCATCCCCTTCTTGTGGAAAGGCCTGAAAAGAGGGTTGACCTTATACTTATAACCGCGGACAGGGGGCTTGCGGGGGCTTTTAATTCAAACATAATAAAAATGGCGGAAGATTTTGTAAGACAGAAGGAGGAGAAGGGAAAGAAGGTCTCAATGATACTTATAGGAAGGAAAGGTGTTCATTATTTTGAGAAGAGAAACTATAACATAATCAAGAAGTATGATGAGGTGTTCAGAAAGGAAGTAAACTTCGGAGTTGCTAAGGAGGTAAGTGAAATAGTCAGAAACAGATATGAAAATGAGGAGACGGACAGTGTATATCTTTTGAATAATGAGATGGTAACAAGGGCTAACTACAAACCTATATTGAGAAAGTTTTTACCTTTTGAGATGCCAGAGGGTGAGGAAATCCCCGGTATATATAACTTTGAGATAGAACAAGGGGAGGTTCTCTCTGCGGTTATGAATCTTTACCTTAACTATCAGATTTACAGGGCTATGGTTGAGTCAAATGCATCAGAGCATTTTGCAAGAATGGTTGCGATGGATAATGCAACAAGAAATGCGGATGAGCTTGTTAAGGAGTGGACCATGATATTTAACAAGGCAAGGCAGGAAGCCATAACTTCGGAGCTCATAGACATAGTAACAGCCGCTGAGGCAATGAAGTGAGGAGGTATTTTAGATGAAAGGTAGAATAGTGCAGGTTATAGGTGCGGTTGTTGATGTTGAGTTTGACACTCAGGAGCTACCTCCCGTTAGACACGGTCTCAAGACTGTAAGGAGGTTCATAGACGATAAAGGTAACTGGGCTGAGGAAGAATTGTTTCTTGAAGTTGCTCAGCATATAGGGGAGAAGAGGGTAAGGACTATAGCAATGGGTGCGAGTGACGGGCTTGTGAGGGGTCAGGAGGTTGAGTATCTCGGGGGACCCATAAAAGTACCCGTCGGCAGAGAGGTGCTGGGAAGGATCTTTAATGTTGTCGGACAAACGATAGATGATCAGGGCCCCGTTGAGGCAAAGGAATACTGGCCCATGTTTAGAGAACCGCCTTCCCTTGAGGAGCAATCTACAAAGGTTGAGATACTTGAAACAGGTATAAAAGTCGTTGATCTTCTTGAACCTTATGTTAAAGGTGGTAAGGTAGGACTTTTCGGCGGTGCGGGAGTCGGAAAGACAGTTTTGATGCAGGAGCTTATCCATAACATAGCTAAGTTCCATAAAGGTTTTTCCGTAGTTATAGGGGTGGGTGAAAGGACAAGGGAAGGTAATGACCTTTGGAATGAAATGAAGGAGTCGGGCGTTCTGCCCTATACGGTAATGGTTTACGGTCAGATGAATGAACCGCCCGGGGTGAGGTTCAGAGTTGCCCAGACGGGTATTACGATGGCGGAGTACTTCAGAGATGTTGAAGGACAGGATGTTTTAACATTCATAGATAATATATTCAGGTTTGTTCAGGCGGGTTCAGAAGTTTCAACCCTTCTGGGAAGACTTCCTTCCGCGGTCGGTTACCAGCCCACTCTAAATACGGATGTGGGTGAGGTTCAGGAAAGGATCACCTCTACAAAGAAGGGGTCAATAACATCCGTTCAGGCTGTTTATGTTCCTGCGGATGACATTACAGATCCCGCCCCCTATTCCATATTTGCCCATCTTGATGCAACAACCGTTTTGGCAAGAAGATTGGCTGAACTCGGTATATACCCCGCCATAGATCCCCTTGAATCTACATCCAAGTATCTGGCACCGGAGTTTGTAGGAGAGGAACACTATGAAACTGCTATGGAGGTAAAGAGGATACTTCAAAGGTATAAAGAACTTCAGGAGATTATAGCGATACTCGGAATGGAGGAGCTTTCCGAAGAGGATAAAGCCATAGTTAACAGGGCAAGGAGAATACAGAAATTCCTCGCTCAGCCCTTCCACGTGGCGGAGCAATTTACGGGTATGCCCGGTAAATATGTTAAGTTGGAAGACACCATAAGATCTTTTAAAGAAATACTGAGCGGAAAGTATGACCACCTTCCCGAAAATGCCTTCTATATGGTGGGAACCATAGAGGAGGTTGTGGAAAAGGCTAAATCCATGGGTGCGAAGGTTTAATTTTCTTTAATGATAATAGTAACTGGCGGTGCGGGATTTATAGGAAGCAATATTGTAAAAGGGCTTAATGATCTCGGCGAAGACAGAATAATAGTTGTTGACAATCTTAAGAATGCGGAAAAGGTAAAAAATCTGTCTTCCTTAAAAATTTATGATTATGTGGATAAGGAGTATTTTGTTAACAACCTGGAATCCTTTAAGGGAGTAAGGGTTATATTCCATCAAGGCGCATGTACTAACACTATGGAGGGGGACGGCAGATATGTTATGAATAACAACTATGAGTACAGTAAGAGATTGTTAAATTTTTGTATAAATTCGGGTATCAGGTTTATATATGCCTCATCCGCTTCCGTTTACGGGGACGGGAAGAGGGGTTTCAGGGAAGAGAGGGAATGCGAACGCCCTCTTAATGTTTATGCCTATTCAAAATTTTTGTTTGATGAGTATGTAAGAAGGATTATGGAATCTTCTCCCGTCCAAATAGTGGGGTTGAGATATTTCAATGTTTACGGACCGGGAGAAGGACACAAGGGAAGGATGGCTTCCGTTGTATATCAGTTTTACAACCAGATTAAAAGGGAGGGGAAAATAAGGCTCTTTGAGGGGAGCGAGAGTTTTAAGAGGGATTTTATATATATTAAGGATGTGGTGAAGGTCAATTTGTTTTTTTATGAGAGGGAAAAAATTTCTGGTATATTCAACTGCGGAACGGGTAGGGCAAGGAGTTTTTTGGACATTGCGGAAATTATGAGGGAAATATGGGGAAATGTGGAGATAGAGTTTATACCCTTTCCCGAGGAGTTAAAGGGTAAATATCAAACATACACATGTGCGGATTTAAAGAGGCTTAGAGAAGCGGGTTACAAAGATAAATTTACATCCCTTGAGGAGGGTATAAAGGATTATATAGGAAGACTCAGAGAAGAGGAACGGGATCTTTTTTGAAACTTTCCAATAAATTAATCCAATCTTTAATACCTTCCTCTGTAACAGCGGATACCTTTATTACAGGTGCTTTGCTGTTTATCCTTTTTATATTTCTTATAAGAATTTTCTCATCAAACCTTAGGAATGGTATAAGATCAACCTTTGTTAAAAGGATGACATCCGCCCTTTTAAATATAAGGGGATATTTTAGGGGTTTGTCCTCTCCTTCGGTTACGGACAGAAGCACAACATTAATGTGGGTACCGAGATCAAATAGGGAAGGACAAACAAGATTGCCCACATTTTCTATGAACAGAAAATCTATTTCACCGAGGGGCATCCTTTTAACAGCTTCTTCCACCATTTCCGCATCCAGGTGGCATACAGTTCCAGTGTTAATTTGTATGCTGTTTACACCTATACTTTTAAGCCTTTGGTGATCAAGATCCGTCTCAAGATCTCCTTCAATTACACCGAATCTTTTTCCTTCACCGCAAATCATGACTGTTTTTTCAATAAGGGATGTTTTCCCGGAGCCAGGGGATCCCATTATATTGACGGACAGTACTTTGTTGTCGTCAAACAGTGTGCGTAAACCCCTTGCCTTCTTTTTGTTATCCTTTAATATATCTTGATTTAAATTAATGGATTTTTCCTTTTCACCGCACCCACATTCACCGCACATGATAATATCATATCCCGATATACTTTATTCTGATATATTAAAAAGGTGAGATCTTGGACATACTACATCCAGCTTATCGGAAGGGATAAAAAAGGCATTTCAGAAAATGAAAGCGCCCTTTATATAGTAGCTGTTCCTATGAGTGATAATATTTTTAAGGAGGTAATGATTAACTGCTATGTCAGTCATTATCTGCCCGAAGACAATGCGGTTAAATACGGGCTTGCTTATGCACTGGGTGTTGATTTTGAAATAGGAGACTTGGATAAATACGGATTGCAGTTTTTAAGGGAGGAGGATGAGCTTTATATATTTAAAGAGAATATAGATATGAAGGAAGGTTTAATAAATGTTTACAGGATCCTAATGGATCGTTTGACGGAAAAGGGATACAACGCTGATTTTGATATATATACGGATGTGGGAAGTCCTTCTGAGGAATTGATGAGGGAATGTTTGCTTAAAGCTATGAGAAGTGGATATTGAAAAATGATATAATAGGGTTGCCCGGTATTTATTTTGCATACCAAGGTGCGTTTATGATGGGATCTTTGATTTTTCTCATATTGAAGTGGGTTGACAATATAATAATCTTCTTATACATTGTAAGGACACAAAAACGGAGGTCTGTATATAATGGCTGAAGAAAAAGTTATAAAGCCGGGTCCGGCTGGTTATATTCCTCAGCCCGCCGCTTTCTTGGGTGTTGATACGCCCCCACCGGGTAAGGCTTTACTCTACGGTGAGGTTGTTGATGAAGAAATCGCTATGAGAGAAGCTGCGAAGGCTATGCTCACCCGTAGGAATCCCACGATATTTCCGGGACCCCTTGTACTTTGGGGATGGAATTCATCCGCCATAGAGAAGGCGAGAGCGGTTTTGGAGCTTGCCGCCGAAATACCAAACTGCAGGATTATACCCATGCCTGACTACAGACCCAAGTATCCCAAGATAAATCCGGAGGCTGAGATAAATCCCAACCATCCTAATTTGACAATTCTGCATAATAAAATAGAGGCTTGCATATTTGTGGGTGTTCACTGCCACTATGCCAATCTTTCTTTAAGGATGATAAGGGCTGGCACAAACTGTTTTACCATAGCCCTTTGTGCGGAGATGGGTCATGAAGATGCAATGGTATCGCTCAGGGATGTTCATGCGGATGACATAAGAAGGTTTAAGGATGTGGTAGTGGAAATGAGGAAAGAACTAGGTATTGAATGGGAACCCAAGCCTCCTCCCGAGAATCCTTCTCTTCCTAAGGAGGAATGGACAAATGTATCTCCCCTTGACTTCGGTGAGTATGCATATCTGCTCTTGCCCAGAAAGGGCGAGATTGTAGAAGAGTCAGAATAAAAGTGAGGTGAGTAAATATGGTAGAACAAAAGGTTGTAGATCCGGACTATCTTATTCTTGAGGCTCCGAGGGAGCGTAAATTTATTACTGGATCACAAGCCTTTGCGGAAGCTATAAAAAGGGCTAATGTGGATATAGCCATAGCCTATCCAATAACCCCTCAATCCGAAACCATGCATCTTGTTGGGGACCTTTGGGCGCAGGGTTATGTAAAGGATTATTACAGGGCGGAAGAGGAATACGGCGCCATGTCCGCTATCGCGGGGGCGGTAAGAGGTGGCGCAAGGGCTTTCAGTGCTACATCGGGTCCCGGTCTTTTAAGGGGTCTTGAGGCAATAGTGTCTTGGCCCGGTCACAGGATACCCGCGGTACTCGGTGTTATGACAAGGGTTGTAAACGCTCCCTTGTCTATACAGCCAGATAATGTGGAAATAGCATATCTGTTGCATTCGGGGTTGATAGTGTTTCATGCGGAGAACCAGCAGGATGTTTTTGATTTTACTCTTGCAGGATTTCCTATATCGGAAAAGGTTGATGTTTACCTGCCGGTTGTTGTAGCTACGGAAGGCTTCTTTGTTACCCATGCTAAGGGTTATGTTGAGCTTCCTCCCGAAGACATGAAGTTACCTCCGAGGGATCCTTATAAGGCACCCGTTCCTCCCACCGATTGTGAAATACCCCCAGCAAGGATACAGAGGGATGCCCCAGT